>NZ_NOZT01000004.1:0-111492 GCF_002412355.1 Acinetobacter sp. YT-02 | reverse complement strand
ATTGAAGAATTGCTGCCGCACTGCTGGAAACCTAAATCGAATTAAAAAATAGGTATGGGATTCAGCGGACGCTTACAAAGTTCTTAGCTATTTTTAAGTATAGAAAACCCGACCAGGGGAGATCGGGCTAAAAAATAAACTACCGCACTAATTTCTGCAATAAATATAACTTAAATCACAAAAAAATAAAAATATGAGCATTCATTCACAGATCGGGCTAGTTGTCCTTCGGATCAAACCAATTTCGTTACACTCATTGTTTTGAGCATAGCAAATTCAGGCAATTACACAATTTAATTTACATTCTCCAATACTTAGTTGCGAACCACATTTAAGAAATATAAATGCCGCTCATATTGTTCCAAAATGTCTTGAAGTAAGTCTTCTTGTGTCCATTCCATCACATTGTAGTTTTTACCACCTTCCCGTAAAAACACTTCAGCAATATAAGACTGCTGAGTATCTTCATTTTGATCTTGAAGCATAAAGCTTGGAGGGAGAGTTTTACTTACAGCTACTTGGTAAATAAAATTAATTTCATCATGATGATTGACTTTGAATAGTAAGCCTTGATCACTTTCGACAATAGATACATTCAGTTGGCGACGTTGAAATTCACGCTTTAAATTCTGAAATGCTTGACGTACATCCTGTTTAATATAGGCTTTGACTTCGGATTCACTGTGAGGCGAATGCATAATTAAACTTAAACGCTGTTGCCAGCTTCTTGGATTATGTATAGCGCGTGGTGTGATTCGAGCACTTTGTAAAGCTTGCATCTTAGTCACATCTAAACGTAAGGCTTTGATGAGTCCGATGCACAATAGCAGCATAATAAAAGTGAACGGTAGGGCACTCATAATAACTGCAGACTGCAAAGCTTCTAAGCCACCTGCAATCAATAAAATAATAGAGAGCACAGCAATAGTTGCTGTCCAAAACAGTCGTTGCCACGCAGGAGAATGTTCTGTTTTTGCTGTTAAATAATCGGTGATTAAAGACCCAGAATCTGCAGAAGTCACAAAGAATAGAAAAACTAAAACCGTTGCAAGTAAGCTAGAAGCCCCAGAAAATGGCAAGTGCTTTAAAAACTCAAATAAGGCAACAGAAGAGTCTTTTTCTACAGCAGCAACTAAACCTCCCTGATTTTCAAAAAGAATACTAAATAGCGCGGCATTACCCATAAAACCCATCCATACCAAAGTGAAACCTGTGGGAATGAGTAATACCCCTACAATAAATTCACGGATGGTGCGTCCACGGGAGACACGAGCGATAAACATACCAACGAATGGCGACCATGAAATCCACCAAGCCCAATACATGATGGTCCATCCACCAATCCAGCCTGTAGGCTGATAAGCATACAGATTAAAGGTCATTGCAAATAAATTGGAAACGTATTGACCAATGTTCTGAATGGTGGTTTGTAAAATATAAATACTCGAACTGGCGAAAAATACAAATGCGAGCAGTATTACGGCCAAAATGATATTTAGTTCAGAAAGTCGTTTAATGCCCTTATCAAGACCAAGAAAAACTGAAAATGATGCGAGTGCACTGACTAAGATAATTAAGATAACTTGGGTTTGAATACTATTTTCAAAATCAAATAGATAATTTAGCCCAGAGCTAATTTGAGTTACACCAAAACCTAAAGTGGTTGCGATACCGAATATTGTGCCTATAGTTGCAAAAGTATCAATTCCATCGCCAATAGGGCCATAAATTCGCTTGCCAATAATTGGATATAAGCCTGAACGCACCTTTAAAGGTAAGTTATGTCTAAAAGAGAAATAAGCAAGACTTAATCCCACTAAAGCGTAAATAGCCCAGGCATGCAATCCCCAGTGGAAAAAAGTAATACGCATGGACTGTTGGGCAGATTGGATGGTTTCGGGTGTTCCAGTCGGTGGGCTAACATAGTGCATAACGGGTTCGGCCACACCAAAGAACATTAAGCCAATACCCATTCCTGCGGTAAATAACATGGCAAACCAAGAACTATTTTTATATTCAGGTTCGCTATGATCTGGACCTAATTTAATACGCCCCATTTTAGACAAGGCGATACAGGTAAGCGCGATCAGAAAAATGGCGACAGCAAGTACATAAAACCAACTAAATGAGGCTGTGATCCATTGGTTTAACTGATTGGTGAGCAAGTTAAAAGCATATGGTGTAAATATCACTAATGCTAAAAAAACAGAAATAATAATCACGGTGCTAAAAAATACATTTGGATTGACGTTATCAAACCAAGATGCTTTTTTGGAAGGCATAATTCCCCCGTATTTTGTCGTAGTTTGGTGCGTGTAGATAAAAGCAAAAATTTCACATTGAGTGAAAAGATAGGAAATCAATCCCTTGATGAGTGTGCTTGGTACAGAATTATCGGCAGAACAACTGATTTTTAATTATATCATTGGATTTACCTTTTAGTAAAACCTAGGGTGTAAAAATGCATTTCAGTATTTTATATACGGTAAATTTTTAGTTAGGAAAAGTGTGGCTAGTAAATCGATGGCTATTCATAGCTTATAAGGCTAATAATTCTCTAGCATAATCTGAAAAATCAACTAGCCTCACAGAGGCTTTGTTGCATAAATATGTAAGCATCTGATTTAAATAAATTTAATTTTGGATCAAAAAACAATCAAAACTTTAAAATCATATAATTATGAAATCTTTGTGCAACAAAGCCTTCGTAAACTAGAAAAAATCACAAAAAATTCATGATTGTACTGTTATTCTTTTAGTTAAATTAAAGTCGATAAAGCTTATTCACGCTTCATGATGATTAAAAACGAGAATAGTATGAATCAATTTTCTGAACAAGACGTATCCAGAATTATAGAAATGGCTTGGGAAGATCGAACTCCTTTTGAAGCTATTTTATGTGAGTATGGTTTAAATGAAGCGGCGGTGATCAGCTTGATGCGGCAAAATATGAAAGCATCGAGTTTTAAAATGTGGCGTGAACGCGTCACCGGCCGAAAAACCAAACATCTGCAACTGCGTTCACCCGACGTGATACGGGCCTATTGTTCACGGCAATACAAGCGTTTCTAAGCGTTTGACTTTGACCGTTGTCTGGACTCACGTTTACATCGTTCAGAACAGTATCTGACTTCCTCCCAGCAGCGTTGCCATTTTTTGCGCCAAGTAAAAGGACGCAAACAGTGCATACAGATTTTTTCAGGAAGATGCTGTTTTTTCATGGTTTATAACTCATCAATCCGGCTAAGAAGTTGCTGGGCATGGCTGATGATCTGCGGCCGATCTTTAAGCTTGTCCAGCTGTCGATAGATCATGCCCATACGTGGATGAGTACGGAATGTCGCTTCATGCCGGATCATGAAATACCAGTACAGGCTGTTGAAAGGACAGCTGTCCGGTTCGGTACGGGTTTTGACATTGTAGCTACAGTGCTTGCAGTAATCCGACATCTTATGGATATAATTGCCCGAAGCCCCATAGGGTTTGCTGGCCATCAAGCCGCCATCGGCATGCATCACCATGCCCAAGGTGTTCGGTAGTTCTACCCATTCATAGGCGTCGGCATATACTGCCAGATACCACTCACTGATCTGCTGCGGGTCTATACCAGTTAATAAGGCAAAATTTCCAGTCACCATCAAACGCTGAATATGATGTGCATACGCATGCTGAAAAGTATTACGGAAACACTCAGCCATGCACTTCATCTGAGTGCGGCCAGTCCAGTAAAATTGTGGCAAAGGGGTTGAGTACTGCAGCGCATTGCGGCTGGCATACTTCGGCATGTACAGCCAGTAAACTCCGCGGACATATTCGCGCCAGCCGAGGATCTGCCTGATAAAACCTTCCACTGCATTCAGTGGTGCATGACCTTCATGGTAGGCAGCTTCTGCCGCATCACAAACTTCTTTGGGCAGTAACAGACCACAATTTAGATAAGGCGAGAGCAGGCTGTGAAACAGCATGTCTGCACCCTGAACCATGGCATCCTGATAATCTCCGAAATGCGGCAAACTGTGGGTAATGAAATGCTCCAGTGCAAGCAGAGCATTGCTACGTGTGGTGGCCCAGCGGAAGTTGTCAAGGCTGCCAGCGTGAAGTGGAAACTCGCGCTCAACCAGTTGCATTACATCCAGATCAATCTGATCGCGTTCAAAATGAAGTGTTGGAGGCAATGGTGGAGTGCCTGACCATGCCTTGCGATTGGCGCTGTCATAGTTCCACTGTTGTCCAAGTGGCTGCTGTCTCTGCATCAAATAACCGGTCTGTTTACGCATTTCCCGGTAAAAATATTCCATGCGCAACGTCTGGTAACGGCTGGCCCAGTGCCGGAACTGTTCCGGGCTACAGAAAAAACGATCGTCATCCAGACATTGTACCGGCAGTTGCAGCTGCTGGCTCCAGTGCTGTTCAATCTGCTGCTGCAGGCGGTATTCCCCGCATCGGGTCATTACCAATTCTGTGACGGGGAAGAGCAGTTGCTGTGCCTGTACGAAATCCAGCAGGCTACGAATCGGACTGCTGGACTGAAAGGCATGGTAACGTACACGCCAGCCTTTCGCTTTGAGCTCTTTGGCAAAATGCCGCATCGCGCTAAAAATCAGGGCAATTTTCTGCGGATGATGGGCGACATAAGTCGCTTCCTCAACCACTTCGGCCATCAGGATCACATCCCGGGTACGGTCTAGCGCTTTAAGCGTAGCAAGCTGATGATGAAGTTGGTCACCCAGAATTAAACCGAAACGCATAGCCTTTCCAGACCCGATCAAAGATAGCCTAGTCTATAGCCAGCCAGTTCAATTTTTTGTGAAAATACAGATCAGTCCGCATGTTCAGTTAATTCAGCCCGACCAGATGATCTGGTGACATTGCAAAGGAATCATGATTGCTACAATAACAGAGTGTCCATCTCTATAATGCTACAGCCAGTTAATGAAACTCGCTTCGCATTATTCCTGAATACATAAATGTTGTGAAAATTATGTGATTTTAATCAAAAAGATACAAATTATTATGGTTGTAATTCAGGCAGCGTGCGCTTAGTATCTAAAGAGAAGTTACTCTATGTAAGCTTCCTTAGTTTTGTCCCATACACCCCCATGTATGGGATTTTTTTTAATCAGTGGATGTCATGAGCATGCATTCAAAAGCGTATATTTTTAGACAGCAGCAATTAATGGTGGATGAGCATTTTCAGTTGCCGCTGGTAGCAAGACTGCAGCACGACTTGGATCTGTCGGAAAATGGCCAGGTTATTGCACGGGATCTAAAAGAAAATGAATTAGTACCTGAAGGCTATCAACTAGTCCCGATCCGGCAATTGGTGCAGGTCTGGAGCAGGCCACAGTTTGAACAAGCCAGTCGCGCTGTGCAGTTGCTAGAGTGGCGCCGTAATCACCGCTTTTGCAGTAAATGTGGCCACCCGACCCAGCAGCACGTCAGTCACTATGCTATGGTCTGCCCATCCTGTGGTTATAACCAGTATCCGCGTGTGAATCCTTGTGTGATCACTATCATTACCCGAGGTACAGATGAAATTCTGCTGGCAAAAAATGCTCGTAACAAAACCCAGATGTACAGCCTGATTGCCGGATTTGTCGAAGTGGGCGAAACCCTGGAGGAGGCGGTACGCCGTGAGACGATGGAAGAAGTGGGACTACAAATCAAAAATATTCAATATCTAGCCAGTCAGCCGTGGCCGTTTCCCAGCAATTTGATGATGGCCTTCAGGGCAGAATATCATGCAGGCGAGATTCAGATTCAGGAAAATGAACTCAGCGATGCGCAGTTTTTTAAGTTTGATCAGTTACCCGAGATTCCGTTCAAGGGCAGTATCGCCTATGCCATGATTCAGCATGTGATGCATGGCACACCTGTTGCCGATGACAGCAAAGAATGGCTTTGAATTAACTAGTCTGGTTTGACTGCTTAAATTAAGAAAAGAATCAGGAGGTTTATTTTCGATCGGTGTAATTCCCGAGAACCTGAATTTTCTAATGTTGAAGACTTAATTATTTTTTAGCGGATAAACGAATGGCATCTCAACAAAAACTGAATCGCAGCATCTAATCTTCACGCTTTGTTCACATCCAGCTGGGTTATGCTAATCCTGAAATCAAACAAGGCTTAAAAATGAAGATGCTATTCAAGTCGGTTTTCGCAGTTACAGCGCTGGCCATCATCAGCTTAAGCTTTACTGCCCGAGCTGAAACGGTTGCCCCTCAGGCAGTCGATCAGGTGGATATCCGGCAGTATGCGGGTAAATGGTATGAAATTGCGCATTTACCGATGTATTTTCAGCGTAAATGTGTCTCGGATATCTCGGCACAATACACTGTCAATGCCGATCAGACCATGGGCGTCTTAAATAGCTGCTGGATTGAAAATGGTGAAATGATCAGCTCTGAAGGGGTAGCCTATCCGCAAAATCAGGGCAACAGCAAACTGAAGGTCAGCTTTTTGCCGCCAGGTTTAAGATGGATTCCGTTTACCAAAGGGCATTACTGGGTATTACGCGTGGATCCGGAATATAAAGTGGCGCTGGTCGGTGGACCGAGTACCAAATACCTGTGGATTTTATCGCGCGAACCGCAACTGGATGAAGCCACCTATGAGTCCTATCAGGATACAGCAAAATATTATGGTTACGACGTTACAAAACTGATCAAATTGCCGCATTAATCTGTTACCCTTTTGCCGAACTCATTAGTCTCTCTACAGTTCGGCTTTTTTTTTATTTCACTTCACATAAAATTCATATCTGACTGATTAGACTCATCAAATAGAATAAAGACAACCGCTTAAAAGTAGGATGAGTCCATGTTGAAAAGCCTGATGCGATGGATAGACAGCTGGTCCATACACACATCGCCTGAAACGCTGACCGCTGAAAATAGTAAAATTCAGTGGTTCAGAATTTTACCCTTTATTCTACTGCATCTGGCCTGTCTGGCAGTATTCTGGGTGGGGGTATCGTGGTTTGCACTGGGTTTTATGCTCGCATTCTACCTAATCCGCATGTTTTCCATTACGGCCTTTTTTCATCGCTATCTGTCACATAAAACTTTTCAGACTTCGCGTCCGGTGCAATTCCTGTTTGTGTTAATTGGAACTATGAGTGCACAGCGTGGTCCGCTATGGTGGGCGGCCCATCACCGTTATCACCACCGCTATACCGATACATTACAAGATCCACACTCCTCAACACATGGTTTTTGGTACAGCCATGTCGGCTGGTTTTTAAATGAATATAATTTTGCCACGCGTAAAGAAGTGATCAAGGACTGGCTGAAATATCCGGAACTGATCTGGCTGGACCGCTTCAGTTTAATTGTGGTGCTGCTGACCGCGGGAGGAATTTATGCACTCGGGGAGTGGGTGGCCATCACCTGGCCGCAACTTGGTACATCAGGCCTGCAATTGCTAGTGTGGGGCTTTGTCGTGTCTACCGTGTTACTGATCCATGCCACCTTGTGTATCAATTCACTGGCGCATCATTATGGCAGCCGAGATTTTGACACGGATGATCACAGCCGCAACAATTTATTCCTGTCGATCATTACCTTGGGCGAAGGCTGGCACAACAATCACCATTATTATGCCGGCAGTACCCGGCAGGGTTTTTACTGGTGGCAGATTGATGTGACCTATTACCTGCTGAAACTCATGTCTTTGTTCGGGCTGGTCTGGGGACTCAAGCCCATTCCGGCACGTGTCTATGACGTCAGTAAAATTGCCCGGGCTCGAAAACAGAAAAAAGCTGCCAAGACCGGCACTCCGACTATTCATTCAAAGGAATCACCATGAAAATTGCAATTATTGGTTCAGGTATTTCTGGTCTGTATGCTGCCTGGAAACTCAGCAAAGCGCATGAAGTCACAGTCTTTGAAAAGAATAACTACTTTGGTGGTCATACCGATACCCATCAGCTGAATATCGATGGTGAACAGGTTGCGGTGGACAGTGGCTTTATTGTCTTTAATGAGCATAACTATCCGCTGTTCTGCGCCATGCTAAAAGAACTTGGCATTCAATCGCAAAGCAGTGACATGGGCTTTTCGGTGAATAATCAGGTCACTGGCTTACAGTACAATCCTTCAAAAAAATTCTCGTTATTGTTCCGACCTCAAAACTTTTTTAATGCAGATTTTCGCGCGATGTTGTCGGATCTGTTCCGCTTCTATGCCGTCAATAAAGATCTGGATGTCGAGCATGTCGATGCACAGCTCAGTATAGATGAGTATCTGGATCGGCATGGCTATTCCGAAGCCTTCCGTCAGGAACATCTCTATCCGATGTGCGGGGCGCTGTGGTCCTGCCCAGTGGAACAGGCCGGACAGATTCCGTATAAGTTTGTGGTGAGCTTTTTCCAGCATCATCGCATGTTGCAGCTCAAAGACCGTCCTTTATGGCTGACGGTCAAGGGTGGATCAGCTCGCTACGTCCGTGCCATTCAGGCCCAGTGCAATATCACGCTTCGTAAAACTGCTGTGCATCAGGTGTCTCGCAGTGCCAATGATGTGCTGATTGAAACCCAACAGGGCAGCGAGCTTTTTGACTGGGTGATTTTCGCCAGCCACGCCGATGACAGCCTGAAACTGCTGAAAGACCCGACCGCGCAGGAGCTGGACGTGCTAGGCAAGTTCCGCTATCAGGATAACCGCATGGTGGTACATTTCGATACCTCTATCATGCCCAAATCCCGTCGCCAGTGGGCCAGCTGGCATGTACACGTCACGCCGACTCAGGTCACTGAACAGACGCCATTTCAACACAGTGGCACACATTATGGCTTTAGCTACTGGATGAACCAGTTGCAGAACCTGAACTGCAAAACCCAGGTCTTTGCCACCCTGAATCCTAATTTTGCCCTGAATCCGAAAAAAGTCTGGATAGAACGACATTACCGTCATCCAGTGTTTGATGCCCCAGCGATTGAAGCACAGCAACGCTGGGCCGAGGTCAACGGCCAAAACCGCACCTCATATTGCGGCGCTTACTGGGGCTGGGGCTTTCATGAGGATGGGGCACGTAGCGCATCATGGGTAATCGATCAGTTATTAAAACAGGCCGAACAGGCAGACTAGGAGCGCATGATGCAGATGTATCCACTTGCGATCGCCACTGCTGAAATCCGGCATCGACGTTATTTGCCCCAAGCCCATGCTTTTAAAACCCAGCTGAGCTATCTATGGTTTGATCCAGATCAACTCGCGACGTTTACCCGAAAATCCTGGCTGTGGTCATCTAAACGCTGGAATTTCCTGACCCTAGATGAGCGAGATTTTCTGACTATGGAATGTGGCTCGATTCGGCAGAAGATTGCACGCCTGCTGATCAAGCGGGAAAACTACCTGCTTCCGCATGCCGCGTCTATCCGGGTGCTGGCTTTACCGCGCACACTGGGTTTCCGTTTCAATTCCGTAGTATTTTATCTGGTCTTTGGTGCCACCGACCAGTTGCTCTTTGTGTTGAGTGAAATCACCAACACACCGTGGAATGAACGACAGGTCTACATTCACGACTGCCGGAACAATGCAGACGAATATGCGCCGTACCAGAGTCACCAGTTTGACTTTAAAAAGGCCTTTCATGTGTCGCCGTTCATGCCGATGGGGCTGGATTATCGCTGGCGCTTCAGTTTTTCGGATCGGCAGAACGTGATTTATATGCAGCTGTTTGAGCAGGCCGTGCTGCAATTCGATGCCACCCTGAAATTTTCCCTAGAGGCCATCACAGTTCCTTCACAGCAGCATCGCTATGCTGTACTGAAAGTTCTTGAACCCTTCAGGATGGTCAGCGGAATTTATCTGCATGCCTTTCGTTTATGGAAAAAGAAAATTCCGTTTTACCGCCATCCTAAAAAAGAAAAAGGAAAGATATGACTATGAAAACACTGTTAATGGGAGAGCACACCGAACTGCCAGTGGTATTACGGCATTTGCTGAAATTGCGTCATGGTCAGTTAATATTTAAAGGTATCTGGAATGGTCTGGTCGGGGAAAACTACAGTGACTTACATGCTGTAATTCAAGTTCATGACGAACGCCTTATCGATTTGCTGTTCCGTAATGGTGTACTGGGGGCAGCAGAAGGATTTATTCGTGGTTACTGGAGCAGTGAAGATCTGGTTAACGTAATTCGTATTCTAGCACGTAATCGTGATGTGCTTGATCGGATGAATCAAAACGTAGTGGCAAAAGCTAGCCAGTTGGTACTCAAGGCTTGGTATAGATCCCGCAAGAATTCGATTGATGGTAGTCGTCAGAATATTGCTGAGCATTATGACTTGAGCAATGATTTTTTTAAATTGTTCTTAGATTCCAGCATGATGTATTCCAGTGCGGTGTTTAAAGAACCCTGTATGAGCTTGGAACAAGCTTCAGATTATAAAAAAGAACTGATCTGCCAAAAACTTCAATTGCAACCGATGGACCATTTGGTTGAAATTGGCAGCGGCTGGGGAGGCTTTGCCATTTATGCGGCTCAGCATTATGGCTGTAAGGTGACCACCATTACCATTTCCAAAGCTCAGTACGATGAAGCACGCGCCCGAGTTGCTGAAGCAGGGCTGTCTCATCGGGTATCTGTACAGCTTCAGGACTACCGTTTACTCGAGGGCAAATACGACAAGCTTGTGTCGATTGAAATGATTGAAGCAGTGGGTGAGCAATATTTACCAACTTATTTCCAAAAATGCCGCGAGCTCCTTAAGCCGAATGGTCTAGCGTTGATACAGGCGATTACCATTGAAGATGCACGCTATGTTAAAGCTTTAAATACGGTGGATTACATCAAGCGTTATATTTTCCCTGGTAGTTTTATTCCATGTATCAGTGTGATGACGCAAACGGCTTCTGAGCAAAAACTTCGTCTCAAACATCTGGAAGATATTGGTCAAAGCTATGCCCAGACCTTGCACTGCTGGCGTCAGCGTTTTCTGGAGCAACGTGATCAGGTGCTGCAACTTGGTTTTGATGAGCGCTTTATCCGCATGTGGGATTTTTATCTGTGTTATTGCGAAGGTGGCTTCCGCGAAGGTGTGATCAGCGATGTTCATTTGCTGTTTGAAGCCAGTGCTTACTAAGCAGAAATAAAACAGGAGGGCGACATGCTGCTAGATTTAATTTTGCTCAATGTCTTCATCATGCTCTGTAGCTGGGTATTGGTGACCTATAACCGCAGAGCAGGGCTAGTCGATGTCGCTTGGAGTTTCAGTATTGCCCTAAACGTGATTATTGCCGCTTGGGCGATTCACAGTGCACCACTGTTGGTTCGGTTATTTCTGGGACTGGCGAGTGGGATCTGGTTTTCACGGCTGACGTGGCATCTGTTACGGCGCTATGCCAATGAAACCCAAGAAGACACGCGTTATGCCAACATGCGCCGCGCGATGGGGGACTATCAGCATCTTGGTTTTCTGGTGTTTTTTATATTTCAGGCAGGTTTGGCGCTACTGTTTTCTTACCCAATGCTGAAGTTGTTAAGTATCTCGACCGAGCAATGGAATGACTGGACTTTGGTCACTGTGATTGTGGCGGGCATGATCATGCTATCTGCTTTGATAGGTGAAAGCACTGCCGATCAGCAACTTTACCGTTTTAAGCTAGATCCACAGAATCAAGGTAAAACCATGGATCAGGGCTTGTGGAAATATTCGCGCCATCCGAATTATTTTTTTGAATGGCTGCATTGGTTTGCCTATCCAGTGCTCGGTTTGGCAGCAGGATGCTATGAATTATGGATATATCCACTGCTGATGTGGCTATTCTTGTACTACTTTACAGGTATTCCATTTAGTGAAAAACAGGCGCTCGCCCACCGTGGCGACAACTATAAAGACTATCAACGACGAACTTCAATGTTTATTCCGTGGCCACCCAAAGAGTAGGTAAATACATGGACTTTATGATTCAAAAAACCTTAGAACTGATCGAAAATGGCAAGGTGCCAGACCCAGTGATTCGTGCAGGCATTCGTACTTTAAGCAAAAAACGTTTGGCACAAGAAGGTCGGTTTAACCCCGCATTGGCAGCGCAGCGCTATATGGATGTGCTGACCATGCTGAAAAACAGCGAAATTGCTATTGAGACAGACAAAGCCAATGAGCAGCATTATGAACTGCCGACCGCATTTTTTCAGGCAGTACTCGGTAAGCGTTTGAAATATAGCGCTAGTCTATTTAAACATGCCGATATGACGCTAGACCAAGCCGAAGAAGCTGCCCTTGCATGCTATTGCCAGCGAGCACAACTGAAAGACGGGCAGGATATTTTGGAAATTGGATGCGGTTGGGGGTCTTTAAGTCTATATATGGCCGAGCATTATCCAACGGCCCGTATTACAGTCGTGTCAAATTCTTCAACGCAGCGCGAGTATATTCAGGAACAAGCCCGTTTAAAAAAACTGGATAACCTTAATGTGATCACTTGTGATGTCAATGTGTTGCAACTTGAACCTGCCTCTTTTGACCGTGTGGTGTCAGTGGAGATGTTTGAGCACGTGCGTAACTATCAAAAACTATTTGAAAATATCAGTATTTGGCTCAAACCAGATGGCTTATTGTGGTGTCATATTTTCTGTCATCGTTTCTTGCATTACCCGTTTGAAGTCAAAAATGAGTTTGACTGGATGTCGCAATATTTCTTTAGTGGTGGTTTGATGCCAGCAGCCTCAACTTTCCTACATTTTCTGCAGCATTTACAGCTAGAACAGCACTGGCAATGGGCGGGTACGCAGTATGAACGTACCGCAAATGCTTGGCTAGAAAATATGGATGCTAAACAGGCCGAGCTAAAGCCCTTATTTGAACAAACTTATGGCGCGGATGCCGCAATCTGGTGGCAGCGCTGGCGGATTTTCTTTATGGCCTGTGCCGAGCTATTTGGTTATGACCATGGACGCGAGTGGGTGATTGGACACTTTCTGTTGAAGAAGAAAGCCGTATAACTGAACAATGGGATGGGCCAGCGGGGAATGCATCAATGTTAAAGCTGTTTAGGGATAAACGTGATCATCCTCTGGGTGAGGTGTTTAACCGATACTACTGGCTGCAAATCGGATTCATTGCCCTGTCCGTGGTGATTGGGATTGGCTTCAGTGCTTGGGTGATTAAAGGGTCTTTGCTCAGAACAGCGCTAGAACAGGAAATGTCACACTACTGGCAACGATTAGAACGTAATCCTGCCGCAGAATTGCCCGACACCAAAAATCTGTATGGTTACCGCTGGAACACTGTGCCACCTCCCCAATTTAAGACTATGCAGCTTGAGCAAGGGGTGAATCGGCATTTTGTCGATGGCAAGGAACGCATGACCGTTTATGGTGAAAAAGACGGGCAGCATGTGCTGTTGGTTTTTGGCGAAAGCAATGTCAATAAACTGGTCTGGTTGTTTGGTCTGGCACCACTGATGGTCAGCCTGTTTGTGCTATATAGTGTGCTGTGGTGGTGGAACCGTCGGGCCCGGCGCTATTTTTCCCCGATTACCCGTCTGGCCAATGCGCTGGAATATATCGACTGGGAACATCAGAAAAATCAGGCTTCCCCGTTTCAGGACATCCGCACCGACTCTAATCTGGAAGCTGAATACCTCAAGCAGGCACTGGAAAAATATCATCAGGTATTAAGCGAGTTTATTCAGCGTGAGCGTGAATTTACCGGGGATGTCAGCCATGAACTACGCACGCCACTGACCATTCTAAAAGGCAATGTGCAGCTGTGTCAGGCACGCTATGGCGACAACAAATCATTTACTCGCTTGAACAACACCATTGAAGACATGCAACTATTAGTGGACACACTACTGGCTATCGCACGCAACACTACCGATACTTTAACTACTGAACTGACTATGCTTTCTGAATGTCTGGAAAATTTAGTTCAGGATCTGGATAGTGTTAGCTATAACAAAGGAATGCGGATAAATTTTCAAAAAGATCTAGAAGAACAGCGACGTAAACTTTACCCGTCGATGACCAAAATGGTGTTTGGCAATATTCTGCGTAATGCGCTGAACTATTCACAGGGCACAGAAATTGATGTGATTCTGGAAAAAAATAAAGTGCTGATTGCTGACAATGGGGTTGGCATGCCTTTACCTAACAATTCTAAAGTTCAGGAACTGTCTGGTCAGCAGCTACAACTGGAAATCAAAGGGCATGGTATTGGATTGCAATTGGTGCAAAAGTTATGCAAACAGCTAGGTTGGCGTGTGGAGCTGTTTGACAGGCAATATTATCTTGACACTCATCAGAATGTTCATCTAACAATCACCACTGGACTTATTGTCGTTGTGTACCTAAATTAGGCTTCATCTTCGAAAGCAATCTTTAAACCAATCCCAGATATGGTGTGAATCAGCTTTTGTTCAAAGGGTTTATCGACCATTTTGCGTAAATTATAGATATGACTGCGCAGAGCATCACTTTCTGGCTCTTCGTCACCCCAAAGCTGCATCATAATTTCCTGTTTGGTCAGTACTTTAGGAGAATGACGCATCAATAGCTTCAAAAGTTTAAACTGAATCGGAGGCAATTCAATGTTCTGCCCAGCTCGAGTTAGCTGCTGTGTTGCCGGGTCCAAAATTAGGTCATGAATTTGCAGGCGACTGCTAGATACTTCACCCAGTGAGCGTTTGATCAGGGCCTTGACCCTAACCACCAGCTCGTTAAAGTCAAAGGGCTTGACCAGATAATCATCCGTGCCAGAATTAAAGCCTTTGAGTTTGTCATCCAAGGTATCCCGAGCGGTAAGCATCAAGACAGGTAAGTCCAACCCCTCTTCATTGCGTAACCACTCGCACAATTCATAACCAGAACCATCAGGCAAATTAATGTCTAGTAGCAAGATATGGTAGCGTTGCTGTTTCAGTAATTGTCTAGCAGCACTCAGATTGCGGGCATGATCGACCACAAAGCCATGTTCTTCCAGAAACTCGCATAGGGTAGAGGCCAGTTCATAATGGTCTTCAACCATCAGGATAAAATGTTTCGACATAGCGGCAGATACTAATTTAATAATTGCTGTTTTAATTTAGCACTAAATGGCTGGGGACCCAGCCATATATTAAAATATTGTTGTGCCAGAGGATGTTTAAGCTGCCCTAAACTTTGCTGGTTCAAAGATAAGCTCAGGGTCTGTGTAGCATGGTTGTATTTTAAACGGTAGAGGTCGCCTGATCTGACCGGACGATACAAATCGGTGATTGGGTTGAATAGAGCATGTATTTTTGCGTCTTTAACATTACGTTTCAGTAAATGTGTGGCCGCACGCTTAAATGCCCATTCCGGAATATTCTGTGTATAGGAAAAGTCCATCTGTATATTTTGTTTTTCCCAGGACTGGCTACAGTTTTGGGCAAAATAACTGGCCATACCGACCTGTTTTTGACCCACCATCAGCGGACCATTGCCGCATTGATTCAGGCTTTGTGCCTGTGCCCATGGACAGAAGCTACATCCCATCACTAACGCTGTACTAATCGCTATTTTTTGAAAGGCAGTAGCCATGAGTAGACCCCTCCAACATAAGGCAGGGAACGGTACAGGCCATTCGCAGGGTCCCAGAAATCCTGCTGGAAAATAATCTTGTTGTTTTCGTTGATCTTGATTTCACTGATACCGTAAGAGTCCATACTGCGGGTCGTGCCGAACAATTTAAAATCATAGGCCATATGCCAGTGCACATAGGCAGAGTCCTGATGATAAGAAGCGTTTAACAGCTTGACGCTGACCTTGCTGACCCGTTTGTTCATGCCTTGAAAGTGCTCGAGTAGATTTTGACGGGATGAAAATTGCGATAGCGTATCGTTAATAAACAGCTGGTCGGCATACAGTGCTCCAGCATTTTCAACGAATTCAGGTGTGCCCAAGGTATTAAAGGCTGAGGTAAAGCGGAGGCCGATATCCTGAGCTTTAGCCTGATCCAGCGCTATCCCCTGAATACCATTTCTGGATTGGGCGTAATCGGCTGAATAACTGGGAATACTTTTACATCCGGCTAACAACAGAAGCGGCAAGGATAAGGCTGTAGCAATTAGTGTTTTTACAAGTCTCATCATCAGTGTCCGTATGAAGTGTATGTTTATACCTTAGGCAGCACAGCGTGAATAGAATGTGAAATAGACGTTATAGATGAGCAATTGAATAGAATTTTTCAAATCAAAGATTAAATGTTTAACTTTTTTCTTCGGCCATTAACCAATTAATAATATTCATAACATCACGATTTTCATTATTTTTTCTGACCATTGCATAAAAATTATAGTCACAATAGATAAAACCAAAAGGGGCAATGATCTTTCCATTTAACATTTCTTTTTCTACTAGAATTTGAGGTGCTATGGCAATTCCTAACCCAGACACGGCAGCTTCTATCATTAAATTCAGACTATCAAAATAACGGTCATTGGATTTTGGGCAAAAGCTTATTTGAAACTGATCAAACCATGTATGCCATGCACTTTTATTTGAGTGGGTATGAAGTAATGGATAGTTTAAAAGATCATTTACGGAATGAAGAAGATTTATTTCACGATTACAAATAGGACCCATGTTATCGGGAAATAACAGATATTTATTCAAAAAGTTGGGAAGTAGATGATGCTCACTGACGCTATTGATCAATATGTCAACCTTCTCTTTTTCTAACAATTTTAAGTCATTACATGTCATTAATTTGATATGGATATTGGGATAAATGACTTCGAGCTTTTCTAATCGAGGAATCAGCCAATTTGCCATAAAACTATGAGAAGCGCCTATGACAACTTCTACTTCTGAAGTTTTATTTGTTAACTCAAAGACGCATTGTTCTAAACGATTAAAAAGCTGCATACAAACGAGCGATAATTCTTCGGCATCCGCCGTCAGAGAGATGGTGGAGGAATGTCGAATAAACAATTTTTTATCCAACCATTCTTCTAACTGCTTTATTTGATGGCTAATCGCACTATGGGTGACACATAATTCTTCGGCAGCTAAGCTGAAACTTTTATTTCTGGCGACAGCTTCGAAAGCTTTTAAAGCATTAAGAGGAGGTAATGTTCTGCGTTTCATGTTGTAAAATTTTCTAACACCATAAGCTCAAAATATATCAATTATCATCAAAATGAAAATATTTTAAGATCGAACAAGTTTTGATAGTAAAAGAGATATGAGATGACAACCCCTTATACAGGTAATGGTCCTAATGACTTAGGATTTTTTGGTAAATTTGGCGGATGTTACATGCCAGAGAGCTTAATGCCAGCACTTCAAGAATTAGAGCAAGCCTTTAATAATGTTCGGCACAAACCTGAATTTTGGGCTGAATATCAGCAGATTTTAACGGACTTTGTTGGTCGTCCTAGTCCTCTTTTTTATGCAAAAAACCTAACAGCTTATGCAGGCGGCGCTCGAATATATTTCAAGCGAGAAGATTTGAACCATACGGGTGCGCATAAGATCAATAATTGTGTAGGCCAAATCTTATTAGCCAAATTTATGGGGAAAACCAGAATCATTGCAGAAACTGGTGCTGGGCAACATGGTGTTGCAACAGCAACGGTTTGCGCGCTGTTTAAGATGAAATGTACCATTTTTATGGGAGAAACAGATATTCAGCGCCAACAAATGAATGTTGAGCGCATGAAATTACTCGGTGCTGAAGTCAGAAGTGTTCAAAAGGGTCGTGCGACTTTAAAAGATGCCATGAACGAAGCATTACGTGACTGGATTCATCATGTGGATACAACCTATTACCTGTTGGGTACGGGTGCAGGCCCTCATCCATATCCGACGATGGTCAGAGAATTTCAGAAAATTATTGGTCTAGAAGCCAGAAACCAAATACTGCTCAAAGAAAATAAATTGCCGGATGCTTTGGTTGCTTGCGTTGGTGGTGGATCAAATGCATTAGGGTTGATGCATCCCTTTCTAGAAGACCTGAATGTCAAAATGTTTGGCGTTGAGGCAGGTGGAAAAGGAACACATACTGGTGAACATGCCGCCTCTATTTGCAAAGGTCAAGTCGGTGTGCTACATGGCAATTTAACCTATTTATTACAAGATTTAGATGGGCAGATTTTAGAGGGGCACTCTATATCAGCCGGCTTAGATTATCCAGGTATTGGTCCTGAGCATGGCATTCTGTTTGAAACAGGACGTGTGACATATACGGCTATAACCGATCAAGAAGCCGTAAATGCATTTCAGCTTTTAAGCCAACAGGAGGGTATTATTCCTGCGCTTGAGAGTTCTCATGCAATTGCGTATGCGATTCAACTTGCTCAAGAAATGCAGCCAGAACAGATCATTATTGTCAATTTAAGTGGCAGAGGTGACAAAGACTTAAACACGGTCAAAAAATATCTTGCAGGAGCTACAGCATGAACCGTCTAGATCAAAAATTAGAGCAATTGAAACTGGAAAATCGAAGTGGTCTGGTCTGTTATTTTACTGCTGGAGATCCTAATTTCGCAGAAAGTTGTCGTCTGTTGAGCCAATTAGGTCAAGCTGGGGCTGACATTATTGAAGTTGGCATTCCATTTTCTGATCCAGTGGCAGATGGGGAAATCATTCAAGCAGCGCATCTTAGGGCTTTAGGTGCAGGTCAAACGGTAAAACAGACCATTGAGTTGGTAAAAGTAATCAGGCTGCATGATGACCAGACACCAATAATTTTCATGACTTATTTAAATCCGATGATACAATATGGTTTTGAGAAACTTATCGCCGAAACAGAAAATCTTATAGATGGAATATTGATTTTAGATGCTTCATATGGATATCGAGAAAAATTTGAGGTGCAGTTAAATGAAAAAAATATGCATTTAATTGCAATGACCGCGCCGACGACACCAGTTGAAAGGTTAGAGCAAATTTCAGCACGCGCGACAGGATTTTTATATCATGTTGCAGAAAATGGCTTAACAGGAGGAGACTTAAATTTGGCTAATCTTGAGAAAAAGATTGCTGAAATCAAGCCTATTTTTAATATCCCAGTTGCAATTGGCTTTGGGATCAAAAATGAAAGTCATGTTAAAGCCTTAGCCAATAAAGTAGATCTTATTGTTATCGGTTCAGCGCTCGTAGACACTTTTTTTAATAAAGGAATGAACGCAACTTTAGAAAAAGTCACAGTTTTTTCACAAATCCTGAGAGAAAATAAATAATAAGCCAGCTTCTTTGATAGGTATTTGCGTATTCTTTAAAAACATAATTAAATATAAAACAGTATTTTATCTTAGTCTTCTCCCGAGAGGGAGAAGGAACTTTATACGTGAATTTTTTTCTAAAAGTGATCGCTTTTTAAAAATCACTATTATCATATAGATGTGACATGCGTTTTTGCTTCGTTTCAAGATAAGCTTTGTTAAAGATATTTAAACCAACTTTTAAAGGAATACGTTCAACAACATTAATTCCTAAATCAGTTAAAGATTTAATTTTAAGGGGATTATTTGTAATGAGTTTTACATTCTTTATTTTTAAATAATCTAGCATAATGGTACACATATCATATTTACGAGCATCTGCTGGTAAATTTAATAATAAATTGGCGTCAAGAGTATCATGTCCTTGGTCTTGAAGGGCGTAAGCTCGAATTTTATTGGTTAGTCCTATGCCGCGACCTTCTTGGCGCAAGTATAAGATCACACTTGTCCTGCATCATTAATCATTTTCATGGTTGAATGTAATTGGGGGCCGCAATCACATTTGAGTGATCCAAAAGCGTCACCTGTTAAGCACTCTGAATGAATTCTAACGAGTACAGGTTGATTAGAAATAGTACCCATGCCTTTGGCAAGAGCGATATGTTCTTCACCAGTACTTTGGTCTTGAAACGCTATAATTTCAAAATCACCAAATGCAGTCGGTAGTTTTGATTTTGAAACAAACTCTATAGCCATTGAAGAATACACCTATATAAATTTATATTTGGTACAATTTACTTAATCTAACTTGAAAGCATTGGCTAATTTTTTTCAGTCATAAATTTCAGCATTTTACTTCCAAGTAAAGAGTATGTATTTAATAGTGAATTTTTTGTGAAATATTAAGTTGACAAAATAACTAACCAAGCTAAAAAAAAATTAGTTAGCCGAGGCTCTGTTGCTTAAATATGTAAGCATCTGATTTAAATAAATTTAATTTTGGATCAAAAATAATCAAAAATTTTAAAATCATATAGTTATCAAATCTTTGTTTAACAAAGCCGAACAGATGCCAAAATTATCGATCTGGTACAGCGTATTACACCAACAGGGCTATACGCAGGCGATGAACTTTTTAACTGGAAAAAAACGCCGCACATAAAGACGTATTCACATGAAAGATGATTTTATCGTTTTAACCGAGTATGCTGAATCGAGTAATTTTTAAATTAAAAAAAGCTTCGATTTCAATGCTGAAGCATTCCGTTAAATAAAATGATAAGGAGCACTACATGAGTGGTTCTCATAACCATGATCACAGTCATGTTGAAGTGACTGCAAAAAATGCCAAGAAATTAACCATTGCACTTGCCCTGACGTTTACCTTCTTAATTGTGGAAGTGGTTGCAGGATTTATCACACAAAGTTTGGCCTTACTGTCCGATGCGGCGCACATGTTTACTGATGCCGCTGCTTTAGCCATTGCTTTAGCAGCTATTAAAATTGGTCAAAAACCTGCCGATGATAAACGTACTTTTGGTTATCAACGGTTTGAAATCTTGGCAGCATTGTTCAATGCCATGATGTTGTTTATAGTGGCAATTTACATTTTATATGAAGCTTATCAGCGCTTTAGCCAACCACCTGAAATTCAAAGCTTGGGCATGCTGATCGTTGCGGCTTTGGGTTTAATCATCAATCTGATTTCAATGAAAATTTTGGTGTCGAGCAGCCAAGACAGCTTAAATGTGAAAGGGGCTTATCTTGAGGTGCTCAGTGATGCCTTAGGCTCTGTGGGTGTGATCATTGGCGCACTGGTGATTTATTTCACAGGTTGGATGTGGGTAGATACCATTATAGCTGTGTTGATTGGCTTTTGGGTCTTACCTCGAACTTGGGTGCTTCTGAAACAAAGTATCAATATTTTGCTCGAAGGTGTGCCAAGTGAAATTGATATTGAATCTTTACGTAATGACTTGCTGGCTTTAGAGGGTGTACAAGGCATTCATCAGCTTAAAGTTTGGGCGATTACTTCTAAAAATGTGCATTTAACAGCGCATTTGATTGCACCAGATGTAGATCAAAGAGCTTTATACCACCAAGCTGTAGAGTTATTGGGGCATGAGCATGGAATTACGCAAGTGACTTTACAGATTGAAGAAGATGAATGCCATCCACACCAACACGAACATAGTCATTAAAAAGACTTGACCTTAGACTTAGTCTAGGCTTTACAATAGCGTCACTTTATTTCAGTACGACATTATGCGTTCTACCACGTGGATTAGCGTCTTAGTTGCTTTATTCATGTTCCAAAGTCTATGGAACGTGGCGGCAGCTTTTTGCGTCCATGAAGAACAAAAAGCTCAAGTCGTGACTCAACAAAGTTTTCATTTTGGCCACCATCAAACCACCTTGTGTGTGTCTGATGATAAGGCACACCAACAAATCAGTATTAATGACCATACTCAAACGGCAAATGATCAGTTTCAATTGGGTGAAGACCATCAAGATCATTTACCCACAATGGCACATTTGATTATTCCGAAAGAAAAAAACTATCAACTGCCACTCGCTTTTGAACTTCGTGAGTGTCCGCAGTTTTTTTGGCACAATGCCTATCAAGCCCCTGATTTATTGGGGCAACATCCTCCTCCTGAACTTTCCCCGCTAATGGTGGGGTAGCCTAAAACATTTCCCACCACTTCTTCTAAAAATTAGTGGGAAAAAGCATGTCGAATCAATTTAAGGCGTTTATACGCCAAGCTCTTGCTGTGGGCATAACAACAGCCGCGATGCAATGGAGTTTTGCCGAACCGATCAAGACTTTGGATGAAGCTTTAGCAAAAGTAGAGCGCTATCAAAACCAAAGTGAAATTGGGCAACAGCGTCAAAGCATTTCAGAGCTGAACATCAAAAACAGTGGCCTATGGCAAAATCCTAACTTAAATATCAATCAAGATGGTTTTGGTTCAAATACCGATCAAGAGCTCAGTATTGCCATCAGTCAGCCCTTAGATGTGTTTGGACAGCGTAAGCTCAATCAAAAACTCGCAGAAACAGCGCACCAACAAGTGCAGTTACAGCAACAACTGTGGACAGCACAAAGCCAATTGGTGGTGAAATTTGCATGGTCTCAATTGGCTTTGGCACAAGTTGAAAAATCGCTGTACGCAGCACAACTCAAAGTGAGTCAAAACAATTTAGACAGTGCCAAAAAACGTTATCAGGCGGGCAGTATTTCTTTGGTTGACTATGAACGTGCGCAAATCGAAAGTTTGGATATGCAGCGCTTATACCAACAAGCGGTATTGGCAGAACAAGTAGCACAGCGTCAACTCTCAAACCTATGGGGCGAAACCAAAGCCGATATTCAACTCAATGCGACCACCATGCCATGGCCAGATCAAAGTGATGCCACAGTACAGCGCTATATTGCTGAAGGTTGGTTGGAAAAGCTGTATGCACTGAACATTCAACAATCCAATTTAAATATTGAAAGTTTAAAAGTGCAGGCGCGTCCTAATCCGACCTTAAATGTCGGCATGAAACGAAGCCAAGCACCGAATGAAAGTAGCGATACCACATTAGGTGTCGGTGTGGATATTCCGCTGAATATTTTTAACCGCCAGCAATACAGCATTCCGATGGCCCAGCGCCAGCAAAGCTTGTTAAATCAGCAGCAACAGCGCGAGTTAAAACAGCAGATTTTAGATATCGCCAATGCCATGCATGAGCTTAAAGGACTAAAACTGCAGTTCAGTGCGATCAGTCAACAAACCACTTTGGCAGAACAAGTGCAAGTCCGCACACTGCAAGGTTTTAAAGCGGGAAAGTTGTCCATTACCGACATTCAACAAGCCAACTCACAACTGCAAAGCATACGCCTTGGGCAGTTGCAGTTATTACGTCAAGCTTGGCAGACCGCATTGAGCGCAGAAGCACTCAGCCTCGGTACCAGCTATGAACAGATCAGTAGTTCAGATGCTTTTAGCCAAATCAGTAAAAATTCGATCGCACAAATACAAGACCTCATCCTTGGCGGAGCACAATAATATGCAACTAAAAAACCAATTTGGAAAAATATCACAGCCATTGATGATTGGGCTTTTGCTCCTTATTACATTCCTCATCGCTGTTGGGATCTGGTTTAGCTCCAAAGATAAAACCACCGATGAACATGCGCATGCCGAACATGAAGAATCTGAACCTACGGATGAGCCCGAGGCAGAAAAAGGACATGCCGAGGAAGGTGAAATTCAACTGACAGCGCAGCAACTAACAGAGCAAGGCATTCAAATCGCTTCAGCTCAACAAGGCGTGGTATCTCAAGTCACCGTTCTACCCGGAAAGCTTGTGGTTAATACCGATCAGCAAGCTCATATTTCGCCAAACTTTGGTGGGCATGTGGAACAGGTGAATGTTGAACTGGGTCAAAACGTACAAAAAGGACAAATTTTGGCTGTGCTGTCTGTACCCGAGCTGATCGATCTACAAGCCAATTTGCGGATGGCTCAAGCCAGTTTGGATTTAGCACGTCAAGATTATCAACGTGAACAGCAGTTATGGTCACAGGGCATTTCTGCCAAGCAAGATTATCAACGGGCAGAAAATGCTTACCGACAAGCGCAGATTACTGTGCAATCGGTGCAAAGCCGCTTAAACGCCCTAGGTGCAACAGGTGGGGTAAATGGTCGTTTTGTCATTAAAGCACCCATTTCAGGTGTGATTAGCCAAAAAGATATCGTAGTGGGTGAAAACGTACAATTGGCCGATCAGCTTTTTGTGATTGAACAATTTAAAGAGTTATGGCTTGAGTTTAATCTGCCTGCTCAGTACTCAGGTCAGTTACAAGCCAATCAGAGTCTGACATTTAAGCCGAATGCTTCTGATCAAAAATATGAAGCCGTCATCCAAAGCTTAAATTCTCAAGCCGATGCACAAACAGGACGTTTGGTGGTACGTGCTAAATTAAACAGCCAAGCGGCTGAACTACGTCCAAATGTTTTGGTGAATATCTTTTTAGACAATACCAGTTCCAAAACAGCACTTCGCGTCCATAAAAGTGCTATTCAAAACATTGAAGGTCAAACTTCGGTATTTGTAGTCGACGCGGAACAAAAAGGACAAGTGCATTTGAAAGCGCAGCCCGTTCAACTTGGACAAGCTTCAAACGACGCTCAATGGGTGGAAGTGATTTCAGGCCTAACAGCAGGACAACGCTATGTCAGTCAAGGCAGCTTTGTGCTTAAGTCTGAACTAGAAAAAGGCGAGGCTGATCATGCACACTAATCATGATTTACCCAAGCCTGAGGGTTTGTTTGAACGAATTATTCAGTTCTCTATTCAAAATGCAATTTGGGTCATGCTCTTTGTCTGTACATGGATTGCGGTCGGAGTTTATAGCTATCAAAAACTGCCGATCGATGCAGTGCCTGATATTACCAATACGCAAGTACAAATTAATACCCAAGCCAATGGTTTTACAGCACTAGAGGTTGAGCAGCGGATTACCTATCCAATTGAAACTGCAATGGCGGGTATTCCAGATTTACAGTTGACTCGCTCGATTTCACGTTATGGTTTGTCCCAAGTCACTATTGTATTTGAGGATGGTACAGACATCTATTGGGCACGTCAGCAGATTAATCAGCGGGTGCAAGAGGTCAAAGCGGACTTACCTAGCGATGTTTCCCCAACCATGTCACCAGTTTCAACGGGTTTGGGTGAAATTTATCAGTGGGTGATTAAAGCCGAACCGAATGCTAAAAAAGCGGATGGTATAGCTTATAGCGCGATGGACTTGCGGGAGATCCAAGATTGGATTGTTCGCCCACAACTGCAACGTGTTGCGGGAGTTGCAGAGGTCAACAGTATTGGCGGGTTTAACAAAACCTATGTGGTTGCTCCCGACTTTAACCGTATGCAGCAGTTGAATATTTCCTTGAGCCAACTGCAAACCGCTTTACAGGAAAATAATGAAAACCGTGGGGCAGGTTTTATTGAGGAAAATGGTCAGCAACTCACAGTGCGTGTTCCAGGGACACTCAACAGTCTTGCAGACATTGAAAATACAGCGGTTGCCAGCCCAAAAGGGAACCCTATTCGTGTCGCAGATATTGCGCAGGTTTCAATTGATCATGACCTCAGAACAGGAGGCGCAACCTATAACGGCGAAGAAACTGTACTCGGCATCGCTATGATGATGATGGGAGAAAATAGTCGAACGGTGTCTAAAGCTGTAGATGCCAAAATTCAGGAGGTGCAAAGTAGTTTACCGCAAGGCGTTAGAATCGAAACAGTTTATGACCGCACCACGTTGGTAGAAAAAGCCATTAAAACAGTGCAAAAGAACTTGGTTGAAGGCGCAATCTTGGTGATTGTGATCCTCTTTTTATTCTTAGGTAATATTCGTGCGGCGTTAATTACAGCCTGTGTGATTCCACTGTCTATGCTGTTTACTTTAAAGGGTATGGCACAGCAGAACATCAGTGCCAACCTAATGAGTTTGGGTGCATTGGATTTCGGTATTATTGTCGATGGCGCAGTGGTAATTGTTGAAAACTGTATTCGCCGTTTAGCCCATGCGCAGCAGTTACTCAAACGACCGTTGACTCAGTCGGAACGTTTTAAAGAAGTGTTTTTGGCAGCGCGCCAAGCCCGTCGCCCGCTCATTTTTGGTCAACTGATTATTTTAGTGGTGTACTTCCCAATTTTTGCACTGACTGGTGTAGAAGCAAAAATGTTCCACCCAATGGCTTTGACGGTTGTACTTGCGCTTGTTGCAGCCATTATTTTGTCGATCAGCTTTGTACCTGCGGCTGTCGCACTTTTTGTTAAAGGTGACATCAAAGAAACTGAAAGCCGTTGGATGCTGTGGCTAAAAAATCGTTATCAGCAGGTATTGGACTATGCCTATCAGTATAAAGCAGTGGTTTTAACCTTTGCACTGTGCTTGTTGATGTTGACAGGATTACTTGCAACACGTATCGGCAGTGAGTTTGCACCGCAACTGAGTGAAGGTGACTTTGCTGTACAGCAACTGCGCTCTCCAAGCACAGGCTTAGAAGAATCACTTCGTATTCAGGAAAATACGGAAAAGCTACTTCTGAAAAAATTCCCTGAAATACACGCTATTTTTGCGCGAACAGGCACGGCTGAAGTGGCGACCGATGTAATGCCTCCAAATATTTCAGATGGTTATATCATGTTAAAACCCCGTGATGCATGGCCAAACCCGAAAGAAACATTGGATGAACTGCGTAGCCGTATGCAGGCGTATTTAGCGACATTGCCCGGTAACAACAGTGAGTTTTCTCAGCCAATTGAACTGCGTTTCAATGAGTTAATATCGGGTGTACGTAGTGATGTCGGTGTCAAAATCTTTGGCGATGACATGCAAGTATTAAATGCGGAAGCTGAAAAAATCAGTAAATTGATTCAACAGGTTTCAGGCAGTACCGCCGTTAAAGTTGAACAAACGTCGGGTTTACCTTTGCTCAATGTGGAAATTGATAAAAGTTTAGCAGCTCAATATGGCTTAAGTGTCAAAACTATACAAGACTATGTGTCAGCAAGCATTGGCGGACAAAATGTCGGTGAAATTTTACAGGGTGACCGCCGTTTTGACTTTGTGATTCGGCTCAGTGAGCAAGATCGTAGTCTCAGTGGGATTGCGCAACTGCCAATACAGCTTCCAAATGGTGGCAGTATTTTACTTACCGATATTGCCACTGTAAAAATGATGGATGGCATCAACCAAGTCAGCCGTGAAAACGGCAAACGGCGTGTGATTGTCACGGCGAATGTGGAAGGGCGTGATTTGGGCTCTTTTGTCACAGAAGTACAAAGTCAGCTTAAGCAGTATCCTCTACCAAGTGGTTACTGGATTGAATATGGTGGTCAGTTTGAAAATCTGGCCTCGGCGCAGGCTCGAATGCAGATTGTGATTCCACTGGCGTTACTGACAATCTTTATTTTGCTGATGGCCGTTTTCCATAACATCAAAGAAAGCTTGTTGGTGTTCACGGGTGTTCCATTTGCTCTAACTGGCGGAGTGCTTTTCTTGTGGTTAAGAGACATTCCCTTGTCAATGTCGGCGGGTATTGGTTTCATTGCCTTGTCTGGCGTTGCCGTCTTAAATGGTTTGGTCATGCTGACCTTTATTAAAGAGCTAAGAGGGCAATATCGCCTGCATGAAGCCGTTTGGCAGGGAGCGATTTTGCGATTAAGGCCTGTTTTAATGACCGCTTGTGTGGCGTCCTTAGGTTTTGTTCCCATGGCGCTTGCCACAGGCACAGGGGCAGAGGTTCAACGTCCACTGGCGACCGTGGTGATTGGTGGAATTATTTCTTCGACGTTATTGACCTTGGTGCTATTACCAGTGTTGTATCGTTGGATGAATGCAAAAAAAGAAACGGAAGTTTAATTCCTTAATCAGATGAAGTATGAGGAGGTAAAATACTCTCCTCATGCTTGAGTGTGAGAAAATTATGCAGATGAACGGGCTTGATAAAAACCTGCATCAGAACGAGCTAATGCTGGTAGTCCACGAATTTGATCGGCAATTTTCTCAGCCATCATAATGGTCGTAGCATTCAAATTCCCTGTGATAATTAACGGCATAATTGAGGCATCAACCACACGTAAATTGTGCAGACCATGTACACGCCCTTGACCATCGACCACGGCCATTTCATCTTCGCCCATTTTGCAACTACAAGAAGGGTGGTAGGCCGTTTCAGCATGATTGCGTACGAAGTCATCCAATTCTGCATCACTGCTTAAATGTTTACCCGGACTAATTTCTTCACCGCGATAAGGATCTAATGCGGGTTGTTGCATGATTTCACGTGTAATCCGAATAGCATCGCGGAATTCGCGCCAATCTTGCTCTGTAGACATATAGTTAAACAGAATGCTTGGATGTTCAAATGGATCTTTAGATTTTAATTTGATGCGTCCACGCGAGGGTGAACGCATAGAACCGACGTGGGCTTGAAAGCCATGTTCTTTGACTGCGTTGCTACCATTGTAGTTAATCGCAACAGGCAGGAAATGAAACTGAATATTGGGCCAAGAAAATTCATCGGAAGAGCGAATAAACCCCCCTGCTTCAAATTGGTTGCTGGCGCCAATCCCAGTTCCATTGAATAACCATTCGGCACCAATGGCAGGCTGGTTATACCATTTCAAGGCGGGGTAGAGCGAAACAGGTTTTATGCATTTATATTGCAGATACATTTCCAGATGGTCTTGTAAATTTTCTCCGACACCAGGTAAATCATGGACAAGTTCAATATCTAGATCACGCAGTAACTCGCTAGAGCCTACACCTGAACGTTGTAAAATTTGCGGAGATGCAATTGCGCCTGCACAGAGCAAAACTTCTTTATTCGCATAGACCTGATGTAACTGTTGCCGATTTGCACCTTGCAGGTATTCCACCCCAATTGCTTGTTTGCCACTAAACAGAATTTTATGGGTGGTGGCATGCGTCATGATGGTCAAGTTGGGGCGCTGCTTTGCCATATCCAGATATCCGCGGGCTGTACTGGCGCGTCGACCATTGGGCGTGACGGTTCGATCCATAGGGCCAAAACCTTCTTGTTGATAGCCATTTAAATCATCTGTACGTGGATAACCTGCTTGTACGCCAGCTTCTACCATGGCATGAAACAGCTCATTATTATTGGCTTTCGGTGTCGCAACACTTACAGGTCCATCATCACCATGATAGTCGTTGGCGCCAATATCACGACTTTCTGCTTTGCGGTAGTACGGCAAACAATCGGCATAGCTCCAGTTTTCCAAACCTTTTAAAGTTGACCACTGTTCTAAGTCCATCGCATTGCCACGGATATAGCACATGCCATTAATCAGTGAAGATCCACCCAAACCTTTGCCGCGTCCACATTCCATGCGGCGGTTATTCATATGCGGTTCGGGGTCAGTTAAATAAGCCCAGTTATAACGTCGCCCTTGCAGTGGATAAGCCAGTGCAGCAGGCATTTGGGTACGAAAATCGAGTCGGTAGTCAGGTCCGCCTGCTTCTAGTAATAAAACAGAGACATCGGCATCTTCGGTTAAACGAGCGGCAAGAACATTACCCGCAGAGCCTGCACCAATAATAATATAATCGTAGTGTGTAGAATGCATAATGATCCTTTTTCTATGGCAGTACCACGCCCGATTAGAGCGTGGCAACATGTTGAGTTGAGGATGTAAAAACAGAAAAATAAAGAATAAAGGTCAGTATTTAGCGTTTAGAAAATACTGTGATAATCGCCCAATTCGACTTGAATGGATTTAATGCGGGTATAATGTTGCAAAGTAGATAAACCATTTTCACGTCCCACACCCGATTGCTTATAGCCCCCGACAGGCATTTCTGCAGGGGATTCGCCCCAAGTGTTAACCCAGCAAATGCCCGCTTCAAGTTGGTGAATAATGCGATGTGCCTGCGAGATATCTTGTGTTACAACCCCCGCTGCTAGACCATAAGGGGTCTGGTTAGCACGTTGAATGACTTCTTCGATGCTGTCATAAGTCAAAATACTCATCACAGGTCCAAATATTTCATCTTGTACAATTCGCATGTCGTCATGACAGTCTGAAAAAACAGTTGGCATGACATAAGCGCCCTGAGCCAGTTCCGCAGAGGTCGCTCGTTCACCCCCAATTAAAAGTGTCGCACCTTGCTGTTTGCCCAATTCAATATAAGACAAGACTTTTTCCATATGCGGGAAACTGGTGAGCGGACCAAAATTGGTTTCTGCCAACATTGGGTCACCTACACGAATACGTTTAACACGTTCGAGTACAGCCTGTTCAAACTCGACTTTTAGGTGGCGCGGAATAAAGACACGCGTACCGTTGGTGCACACCTGACCCGAACTAAAGAAATTTGCCATCACTGCAATGTCCGCAGCGCGGTCAAGAGGGGCATCAGAGCAAATGATCAACGGAGACTTGCCGCCGAGTTCCATGGTAATTTCTTTTAAACTGGATGCAGCTGCACTGGACATGACTTTTTTGCCTGTTTCCACGCCACCTGTAAAGGAAATTTTGGCAATTTCTGGATGTTCAGTCAGCCATTGACCGACTTCTTGTCCAAGCCCTTGAACCACGTTAAAGACCCCAGCAGGCAAACCCGCTTCGGTATAAATTTCAGCCAACTTAAAGGCCGTCAGTGGCGTAATTTCACTGGGTTTGAAAATCATGGCATTCCCCGCAGCTAAGGCAGGTGCAGATTTCCACAGCGCAATTTGAATGGGGTAGTTCCATGCGCCTATACCCGCGACAACGCCTAAGGGTTCGCGACGGGTATAGAAAAAACTACTTTCACGCAGGGGTACTTGTTCGCCCTGAATCGCAGTTGCAAGACCTGCATAATATTCGAGAACATCCGCGCCAGTTACAATATCGACACTAGAGGTTTCGCTGTATGCTTTACCCGTATCGAGCGTTTCTAGACGGGCAAGCTCATCATTACGTTTACGTAAAATATCCACGGCACGCAGCAGAATACGTGCCCGTTCAACAGCCGTCATGGCGGCCCAAACTTGTTGCCCTTGTTGGGCACTTTTAACCGCCGCATCTACATCGGCTTGACTTGCTTGCTGCACGCTCGCAAGGATTTGACCTGTAGCAGGGTTAATCGTATCGAAGGTTTTACCACTAGTGGCATTGACATACTGTCCATGGATATACAATTGATGTAATTGTGCATCATTCATTTTGCTGTTCCTGCCGTATCTGTTGTATTAAGCGAAGTTGCATATCGACATAGTCGTATGCAATAGAACGTGCCAAGTCACGATCAAATGCTTGATGACCACTTAAACTGCCGCGTAACCAAAGACCATCAATCAAAGCAGCAAGCCCTTTGGCGATATGGCTGGCTTTGTCTTTAGGCATCATCTGCAGTAAATGAAATTTTAAATTTGAATAAAGACGTTGGTCATTTATTCGCTGCAAGCGACCTAAATCGGGCATGTGCATGCTGGCGGACCAAAAATCTAACCAGACACGCATCGCTGTTTGATTCACCTGACTGATGTCAAAGTTGGCATCAATAATTGCCTTAAGTAAATTTTCTGGTGTGGGCTGACTAACTTTGGCTTTATAGGTTGCCGCAGTTTCACGTAAGACAAAGAGCATTTGTCGCATACAGCTTTCAATCAAACCCTGCTTATCACCAAAATAATGACTCACAATGCCTGTAGAAAGTTGGGCTTTTTTTGCAATCTGAGCAATAGTGGTATTGGATAAACCCACCTCGTAAATGACCTCATAGGCTGCGCGAATGATTTCTTCACGACGTTCATGCTCAGGTTTAACTCTACGTTTATTCATGATAATCCAGAAAATTTACCTTAGATTTAAAGGTGTTAGATTCAATTATTGACATGGAAAACATCATAGCATTTTTTTATAATACTTTTAATTGATTGAACGTTCAATCAATTAAAAGTATCATGTTGTTTAAATTGAATGCAGCTTTGCAAAGTTTGTTCTCAATTTTTTAAGTATTAATGCTTATTTATCATATGGATAGATTTGTAGTTGGTTTTGGTGAACCTGTGGCAGAGTACGCGCATTTTTTTATGTTCTTGCTTGAAACATCGGATACAACACCTAAAAGCTTCTACAAAAATTGAGTTTAAGGAGAAGAACAGTTTATTTATGTCGTTCTCATGTTGGAATTGGTTGTGTAAGCAGGGCAAATTTAGGGAATTTGTTACACTGCCACATATCTTTATATTCTGGCTAAACATTCGGTTACACGAAGATAGCATTTTTGTCGGAGACAAAAGTACTGTCGTATAGCACTTATCGATTTTTAAGCTCTCGACAGCGAGAAGTTTAAAAATTGATTTTCAACTTATATTTACTTCCTTGAGGATTGTATGGCAACAGATAATCCAAGAGCAGTTGATGATCAAACATTAGCACCAAAAGACCGTTTAAATGGTGTGGTCTTTTATATTTCAGCTCTCATTATTTTAATTTTTTCAATTACCACCATTTTGTTCAATGACTTCGCCAATCAAACGCTGAATGCAGTTTTGGCATGGGTCAGTTCCACCTTCAGTTGGTACTATTTACTGGCTGCCACACTGTATATGGTGTTTGTGATTTTTATTGCCTGTTCACGCTATGGTGATATTAAGCTTGGCCCCAAACATTCTAAACCCGAATTTAGTTTACTCAGTTGGTCTGCCATGCTGTTTTCAGCAGGGATTGGTATCGATTTGATGTTCTTCTCGGTCGCTGAACCTTTATCCCATTATATGCATCCACCAGTAGGTGAAGGACAGACCTTTGAAGCTGCACGCCAGAGTATGGTCTGGACTTTATTCCATTATGGCCTGACAGGATGGTGCATGTACGCCTTGATAGGCATGGCATTGGGATATTTCAGCTATCGCTACAATTTGCCACTCACCATCCGTTCCGCGCTTTATCCGATTTTTGGTCAAAAAATTCATGGTCCGATTGGACATAGTGTGGATACTGCCGCGGTGATCGGGACGATTTTCGGTATTGCGACCACCTGCGGTATTGGTGTCGTGCAACTGAATTACGGTTTACATGTACTGTTCGATTTACCTGAAAATCTGTGGATGCAGGCATCCCTAATTGGTGTTGCTGTAGTGATGACCATTATTTCGGTGACTTCAGGTGTAAATAAAGGTCTGCGCATACTCTCGGAAGTGAATATTTATGTATCCGTGGGTTTGATGCTGTTTATTTTATTCCTCGGCAATACAGAATTTTTACTCAATACTTTTGTGCAAAATATTGGCGATTACATTAGCCGTTTCCCAAGTATGACCTTGGAAAGTTTTGCCTTTCAGCAACCCAAAGAATGGATGAACAGTTGGACGCTATTCTTCTGGGCTTGGTGGGTGGCTTGGTCACCTTTTGTGGGACTCTTTCTTGCACGTATTTCTCGTGGGCGTACCATTCGTGAGTTTGTCAGTGGTACCTTAATCATTCCGTTAATTTTTACCCTAACGTGGCTGTCAATTTTCGGAAATAGTGCATTATACAATGTGATTTTTGATGGAAATCTGGCATTGGCTCAAACCGTCATTGCCAATCCAGCACACGGTTTCTACGACTTGTTGGCTCAATATCCGTATTTTCCTTTTATTGCAGGCATCGCAACCATTACAGGGTTGTTATTTTATGTGACTTCAGCCGACTCAGGTGCATTGGTCTTAGGGAATTTCACCACACAATTTACCAATGTCGACCATGATGCACCACGCTGGCTCAGTGTATTTTGGGCTATTGCCATTGGCTTGCTGACCTTGGCCATGTTGATGACCAATGGGATTACTGCTTTGCAAAATGCAACTATTATCATGGGGTTGCCTTTTAGTTTTGTTATGTTCTTGGTGATGGCAGGTTTATATAAATCTTTAAGACTTGAAGATTATCGACAAGCCAGTAGCAGTTTGAATGCAGCACCTGTGGTGGGTAATGTAGATATTCTGAACTGGAAAAAACGCTTGTCACGGGTTATGCATCATCCTGGAACCAGCGATACCAAACGCATGCTGGATGAAATATGCCGCCCCGCCGTGCTGGCCGTCGCAGAAGAAATGCAAAAAAGAGGCGTGAATATTGACGTGCAGGAAAGTGCATTAGAGCAAGATCCAACTTTATATCATTTAGATTTGATTATTCATCTGGAAGAAGAACAGAACTTTGTTTATCAAATCTGGCCAGTACGTTATATCGCACCCACATTTAGTGAACGTGGTAAGTTGGGTAAACGGTTTTATTTTCGTTTGGAAACCTATCTTTATGAAGGTTCACAAGGTAATGATTTGGTTGGTTACACCAAAGAGCAAGTTATTAATGACATTCTAGACAGATACGAACGACATATGACCTTCTTACATATAAACCGAATCAGTCCTGGAAATCGTCCGTTATTTCCAGACCCACAAAGTTAATCAGGGGACACCATGTATATCTCATATTTACATGCTTTTGCGTTGTTCTTTTCATTGCTTAATCCATTTTTGATGAGCATTTACATGATTGGCATGATTCGTAATTCAGAAGCAAAAGTGTTTAATAAAGCCCTGATTCAAGGCTGTTTAATTGCTTATGCGGTATTTATGCTGTTTGCATGGGGTGGTGAAGCTATTTTCAGCAAATATTTGAATGTGCGGTTTGAGGCATTTCAAATCTTTGGTGGGCTTATTTTCTTGGTGATTGGTTATCGCTATGTGTTTCAAGGTGCAGACACCATCGGTGAGATGCGGGGAGCACCTGAACATTTGGCAGGTACCATTGCTATGCCTTTTATGATTGGACCGGGGACGATTAGTGCCGCCGTGGTAACAGGCATGACTTTGCCCATTAGTGGGGCTGCGCTGGTAATTTTCCTCACCTTGGCGCTAACCTGTAGTTTAATGATTTTGATGAAGTTTGCGCATGATCATCTCAGGTATAAGCATGCCAAATATATAGACCGTTATGTGGATATTGTAGGTCGATTATCTGCGTTACTGATTGGTACTATTGCGATTGAAATGATTATTACGGGGATTTTAGGTGTGATTGCAGAGATGTAAGTTCATCACAGAAAAAAACCGAATGCAATTCATACAGTTTTTTTATTGTCAGAAATATGATTCTGATTAGGATGCAAATTTCTTAAGAATTTGATGAGGGTGTAAATAATTCTGTGTAAATACAGTTTTATTTACAGTCTCCATACACGTAAAAATCACGCCCCAGTTTAACTGGCAATAGTTTTGAACCCTTAGTTTTGAACCCTTGTATTAAAACTTAAACGAATCTAGCAATTCTTTATTTGATGTTAATACTCATCCAGTATTGAGGTTTTTTATCTTTTCTTGCTTGTGATCTAGGTTGAAATACTCTAATTTCATACTCACCTGACGCAGGTAAAATATAAATACCATTATCATCAAGCTCTGGAGAATATTCTCCAAGACTGATGGAGTCTTTTAATTGATTACCCCATAAGTAAGTTTCAACATTTCCTCCAGTCAACTTCACTTTTAACTTTTGCCCTTTTTTAGCATAAAATTTGTAGGAATCATACTTGTATCCATCTATCCTTCCGTAATAATTTGCAGAGTAAGCTTTTTTTGCAAAGTTAACTACTACAATCTTTCGTATATCATTGTTATCATTTGCAAGTACGGCAGGGCTAAGCATAGTTAAAGTTAGGGCCATACAAGCACCAGCTAGTAATTTCGTATTCGCTATTTTCATAAGTTACCTTAATAATTGTATACCTCACTACAGAATAACATATGAACCCTTGATCCTAGGCAGTATCTAGGACAAACAACTCCTCGTTTGCGAGCAGCTAAAAAAGATCATCTGTTTCAAATTTCTTTTGTGATTCTACTTTTTCCTCGCCAACAATGTCGCAAAACGCTGTTTAATTCGATTACCATCTGCATCTTTACGGTGCAATTCACCGACATTTTCATTGTATTTCACAATATCCCAATCAGCATAATAAGCACTTAACTCACCCGCTTTAAAACTAAAAGGGAAGTCCTGTTGCACAGGGTAATCTTCAGTATTCATCGCGCAAACAATTAAGTTAAAGCCTTGAGGTTTGGTCGCTTGCTGCATATGCTGAATAAGAGGAGGGATAGTTTCAGGCGCCAAAAACATCATTACTACGATACAGTTGATGAAGTCATATTCACCAGTAATAGTGGCATCCTGATTGAAATCCCGCACAGTAGTTTGAATAGATGAAATCTGTTCTGTAGCAATAATTTCATTTAATTTTTGGATACTACTCGGATTCACATCCCAAGCATCCACCTGAAAACCGTTTTGGCTCAAATACAGCGCATTTCGGCCTGTACCACAGCCAACATCCAAAGCTTTACCCACGGTTAACTGTGGAAGTGCCATTAAAATTTCAGAATGTGTTGGGCTTAATTTATATTTTTTAACAAAATAATCTTGAGGCAAACAATAAAAACTAAGCTGGCACTCAATATCATCACTGGCAGATACAATTTTATGCCACGCTTGCGGTTCAATAAATGGTGGTTGATTTTCCACGGAAAAAATATGCTCAGATTGTACTTCACCAGATTCATGCAGCATCGAAAAATGCAATTCGCCTTTTAAAATAGTCAACTTCGCCCATGTGCCAACTTGGGTATTGTGTTGTTTTTTAAACCCTTGTGGAATTGAGTCATGATTCCAAATAGGAAGTTGTTTATAACAGATCAATTCTTGTTGCATCATAAACTCCAGTTATACCGATTCTGATGGGGTAAAGCTTCACAGTAATGTAGTGTCTTGTGTAGATTAGAAAATATCATCTTCATTTCAGCATAACATTGCAGACCTGTTTCAGCCATCTTCTGAATTTTATCCATCTCATTAAAATCAAAATTATTTAAATGATGTAGATGGTTAAAATACCAAACTGAAAAATATTCACCTCAAATTGCATGATTTTCATGTCTATTCAGTTGTGAATGTTTTACCATAAGCTGTTTTAATTCATTGAATTATCCCGTGTTTATTCAAGCCAATCAGTACGTTATTCCAACACAGCAGCATGATTATCCTGAATGGCATCGTGGGCGTGAGCGTTATGTGCTTTGGTATTTAGCTGTTCAACATCCAGCTTTAGAATGTTATTTACAACAATTAAAACAGCAATTTTCAGATGTATTATTTCGCCCAAACACTCGCCAGTTTCATATCACCTTATATATTTGTGGGTTTTATGCAGCAAAAAAGCATTGGGAAGATGACTTTCTCGAGTCACAATTTCAACAACAAGTTCAAGCCTTACAGCAGTTGCAACTAGAGCCTTTTCAACTGAAAGTGGGCGGCATCAATAGTTTTGATAGTGCTTTATTTGTAGAAGTGCAAGATCAATCACAGCAACTGGCGCGTATACGTCAGGCACTTAGCGTAGGCGGGGCTGAAATCGCAGCTTTACAGTATCATCCACATATTACTTTGGGTTTATATCAAACAGCGTGTTCAACCAATTTGATTTTGCAGCGTATTCAAAATCTCCCCGTGCAATATTTCGATTTAGATATCCATCATTTAAATTTTGGTTATTATCAGGCACACACTTTACAAGGTCAGCTATTTAGCACGCATCAATTTCCTTTGGAGCACATGTGATTCAACTTATTTTGGGCGGTGCGCGTTCGGGTAAAAGCCGTATGGCTGAGCAAACCGCGCAGCAACTTGGCAAATCCGTCATTTATGTAGCAACTGCACAAGCGGGCGATGCAGAAATGCAGGCGCGGATTCAGCATCATCAACAACAGCGTCCGCAGACTTGGCAATTGTGCGAAGAGCCTTTGTATTTGGCGGAGCAGTTAAAGATGCTGGATCATCCGAATGCTGTGATTTTAGTAGATTGTCTGACCTTGTGGATGAGTAATTTGTTGATGCAATCTGCAGAAAGCTTTGCCGAACAACAAATTTCAGCATTGCTCGAAGTTTTGCCTCAGTTGCAAGCCGATATTATTTTAGTGAGCAATGAAACAGGTTTGGGCGTTGTACCGATGGGCGAAATAACCCGAAAATTTGTCGATGAAACAGGGCGATTACATCAGCAATTGGGACAAATTGCAGACAAAGTGCAGTTCTGTGTCGCAGGTTTTCCAATGCTTTTAAAAGGAGAGAAGAAATGACTTGGTGGTTTGCAGCGTGTCAAAAGCCAAATGAACAGATGAAACAACAGGCAATTGCACGACAACTTCAATTGACCAAACCAACAGGTTCATTGGCAGCATTGGAAAATATTGCGATTCAACTGGCGGCTTTGCAAGGAACAACGCAGCCGAATATTGAACGTCCGTGGATATGTATTTTCGCAGGCGATCATGGCGTGATGGAAGAAAATATTTCCGCCTATCCCCAAGCCGTGACTCGGCAAATGCTACAAAATTTTGCCACAGGTGGGGCATGTATCAGCGTCATCGCCCGACAATATCAGGCGCATTTACAAGTGGTGGATTGCGGCTCGGTCGGGGAAGCGTATGAATATGCAGGAGTAGAGCGGCATTGTATTCGTGCAGGCACAGCGAATTTTGCTAAAACCCGCGCCATGACTGAACAAGCGTGTGCAGATGCGATGGCACTTGGACGTCAAAGTGTGGAAGATGCCATCGCACAGCAGGCCTCGATTTATGTCGCAGGTGAAATGGGTATTGGAAATACCTGTTCGGCATCAGCCTTGTCTTGCTTTTTATTACAAGAACCTGCTGAAGCCTTGACTGGCATAGGCACAGGAATTGACACTGCACAATTGCAACATAAAAAACAGGTGATTGATGCTGCTTTAGCTCTACATCAGAACTATGTGCAAGATGATGCTTTTAAAGCCTTATGTGCAGTTGGTGGATTGGAGGTCGCTGCAATGGTGGGCGCGTATATTCGCTGTGCGCAGTTGGGCTTGCCGATGGTGGTGGATGGTTTTATCAGCAGTGCTGCTGCATTAGTTGCAGTGCGTTTAAATCCTCAAGTCCGAGAATGGATGTTGTTTGGGCATCAATCGGCTGAATATGGACATCGTCGCTTATTAGAAGCATTAGGTGCACAAGCCTTGCTGCATCTAAATTTACGCTTAGGTGAGGGCAGCGGTGCGGGCGCGGCATTGGGCATTATCCAACTGGCCTGTGCCTTGCATAATCAAATGGCGACTTTTGCCGAAGCTGCGGTTATTGGTGAGAAAGTATCTTTATGATCATGCTAGACCTATTAAGACATGGCGAAACAGAATTGGGTCATACTTTGCGTGGATCAACCGATGATGCTTTGACTTTAAAAGGTTGGCAAGACATGCAGCAGACTTTAAACACGGCAATAGCTACAGGACAGCGATGGGATGTTGTGGCAAGTTCACCTTTACAGCGTTGTCTGCAGGTTGCTCAGACCTTTGCGCAAGCACAGCAATTGCCACTGTATATTGATGCACAATTTCAGGAAATGCATTTTGGTGCATGGGAAGCTATTTCCACTCAAACCTTATATGAACAATACCCTGAAGATTTAGCTAAATTTTGGATGACACCGACCCAATTTAGTCCGCCACAAGCAGAATCTTTGCTAAATTTTCAGCAGCGCGTTTTGCAAGGTCTGTCCGATCTCAACCAATATTTACAACAACTCGAGCAACAACCTAAACGTGTGTTATTGGTCACGCATGGCGGGGTAATTAAATTGCTCAAAGTATTGGCGCAGAAAAAATCTTTAGACGATATTTTAAAAATGTCTGCAGCGTTGGGGCAATTGAGTTCATTCCAGTTACATCCTAATGGCAAGATTCACATGCAGGGGCAAACATGACACCTTTTTGGATTGCCTTGCAATTCCTGAGCACTTTTCCTGTTTCTTTAAAACAGATGCCAACTGCAGCGCAAAATGCACAATCACTGCTGTTTTATCCGCTCGTTGGCTTACTAATTGGAGCTGCGCTGTGGGGGATGGCGCATTTATTGCAATTCTTGCCTTTGGTTCTGAGTAGCAGCTTAATTTTAGTGCTCTGGATTTGGCTGACAGGTGGTTTACATTTAGATGGACTGGCTGATACTGCCGATGCATGGGTCGGCGGTTTTGGTGATCCTGAACGTAGCTTAAACATCATGAAAGACCCAAGCAGCGGCCCGATTGGAGTATTGAGCTTACTGATCTGCTGTTTATTAAAATGGTCTGCGTTGTATGTATTGCTCGAACAACAGTATTTGGCATTTTTGCTGTTTGTACCCGTATTGGGACGATTAAGCGCTTTGGTTTTATTTTTAAGCACGCCTTATTTACGTGCCAATGGTTTAGGCACTGCTATTCAGGCACATTTGCCTAAAACAGGCACAAAAATTGTGATCGCATTGACCTTGCTTGCAGGAGTGCTTTGGGGATGGGTGGGTTTGGTGACCGTTCTGACTTTTATCCTTAGCACCTTGTATTTGCGATATAAATTTATGCAGCGTTTAGGTGGAATTACGGGCGATACCGTTGGTGCGAGTATTGAAATAACAGAAAGCATGATGTTATTGGCTATTGCGATTCTTTGGTTTTTAATAAATTAGCTTTTGAGCAGTTTTTCTTGTTTCAAGTGCGCTGAAAATTGAAATAATATAAGCGAATGAATTTACAGCTATTTATGCACTCAATTTCAGCAAGTATGCAGATGAATTTGTCATTTGTCGGAAAGTTCCTAAATTAGATTTGCTATTTTTTTTAAATATGATAATAGTAGTTTATGTCAATCAGCCTTGATGGCATTTGTATCTCAGGATGAGATCACAAACGTGATGTATAAAAATCAAAAGGAATGTCATTTATGATCAAACTGTTAAAGCAAATTTTCTGTATCCATATTTATGAATATGACGCAATGGAAGAAATCGGGGCGCATTTAGAGTGTCGTAAGTGTGGGGATTCTAAGACACAATAATTTTAAGTATTGAATCTGTATTAAAGCCAAGTGAGTCTTTATGACTCACTTTTTTATTTTAGGCTAATAGCCTGAATATTTTGCTTAGTCTTGCCTGCATGTATAGATTAGACTGCACTTATCCATCTTCAAAACTACATATATCATTCCCACCTCTTTTGGTGGGGAGACTTCTCATGCTGTACGAAGTTTGATTTATACAAGTGCACAATTAAATTTTCTATCCTCCGCACACTTTATCCCACAAGGTATTCCGCTTAAAATCCAGTACCTAGAAATATTGAACTGACCGTATTTATGGCTAAAAACTTTCAAGAAAAAACGTATATTGTAGATGACAATCTAGCAGATACTTTGACGTGGTTGCTGCATCATCAGGACTGTTATGATCGGTTTTATTATGATGCGATTCAGCAACAACTGACGGTAGAACATGCCAACGGGGTAGATATTATTAAAACAGGGCAGTATTTAAATGCCAGTTACGGAATTTTAATCACCTCTTAAAAGCATTGCCGCATAAACTTATTTTGCTGCATAAAAAACAAAGTCCCTTTGCGGGACTTTGTACATTTGGATGGATGCTAAAACTTTAAGCCATTGCCATCGCATCTACCGACAATTCCGAAACGGTTGGCTTGGCACGTTCAGGCACTAAGCCTAATTTTTGGAACAATTGTTTGTCTTTGCCTTCGCCTGCGTTTGGTGTGGTTAAAAGCTTTTCACCTGAGAATAACGAGTTCGCACCTGCCATAAATGCCAACGCCTGATCTGAATCGGATAACGATTCACGCCCTGCAGATAAACGAATATAGCTGTTTGGCATGATAATACGTGCAACTGCAATGGTACGAATCCACTCAATCACATCCAGTTTTTCTACTTCAGCCAATGGTGTACCTTCAATCGGAACTAACATATTGATTGGCACAGATTCAGGGTGTAACGGTAAAGTCGCCAATTCATGCAATAAACCAATACGGTCTTGGGTGTCTTCACCTAAACCGACAATACCGCCACTACACACTTTCATACCTGTTTGACGCACAATATCCAAAGTATTTAAGCGGTTATCAAAGCTACGAGTACTAATGACATTCGGATAATATTCACGCGATGTGTCTAGGTTGTGGTTGTAATAATCCAAACCTGCATCTTTTAAGCGTTCTGCCTGAGATTGATTCAACATCCCTAAAGTCATGCAAGTTTCTAAGCCTAGAGCTTTGACTTCACGCACCATTTCTAAAACATACGGCATATCACGTTCATGCGGATTACGCCAAGCAGCGCCCATACAAAAACGTGAAGAGCCTGAGGCTAATGCTTCTTTGGCTTCCTGAATGACTTTATCAACTGCAATACGTTTTTCAGCTTCAAGCTGTGAATCATAATGCGCAGACTGCGAGCAATATTTGCAGTCCTCAGGGCATTTACCTGTTTTAATCGACAATAAGGTACTGACTTGTACAGTATTGGCAGCAAAATGTTGGCGATGCACACGTTGTGCTTCAAAGACTAAATCCAGAAAAGGCTGTTCATATAACTGCTGAATTTCTTCCCGAGTCCAATCATTGCGTACTGACATAAGTAAAAGTCCATCATCCCTATTATTCATAGTCTGTATCATACACAAATAGTTGGAATCAGAAAGGCATAATCTCCCAATTTCATGGCTAATATTCGACAGTATGGAAACAAAAATATGCAGTCGATTTGGTTGCAAACTTAAGCAATTTTAATACTATTTCGCTGCAAAATTTATTTTTAAGCATTTTTATTTTGCAATGAATTGGTCACTAAAATTCAGTTAACTGCATAAATTGGCAAGTAACCTGCAGCCAAAATATCGTACCATTTGGGTGGTAGTTTTTGTTTAAATTTTAGGCTGTTTAAGCAATTGTTCCTGAATGGCCCAATCAATATGGATTTGCACAATCTCATCATGCTGTGCTCGCGTTTGCTGCAAAGTTTGCAAAATCTGTGCTGAAAATGGGGCATTTCCAAGCCCGATTGCAATATTACGCATAAAACTTTGATAGCCTGTACGACGCAATGGACTACCTTCAGTTTTGGCTAAAAACGTGCTTTCATCCCATTGCCATAAATCTAGCAAGCTGACCTGATCTAAGGCATGTCGAGGGTGAAAATCCTCCACCGTAGTGACTTGTGCAAAGCTATTCCACGGACAAATCAGTTGGCAATCATCACAACCAAACACCCGATTACCAATACCACGACGTAATTCTTCAGGAATGATACCCTGATATTCAATGGTCAAATAAGCAATACATTTACGCGCATCCAACATATAAGGTTCAACAATGGCCTGCGTTGGACAAATGTCGATGCAGGCTGTGCAAGAACCGCAATGCGAGGTTGCAGGCGGATCAAAAGGCAAATCTAGTGAAGTAAACAACTCGCCCAATACAAAAAAAGATCCAGATTTTTTATGAATCAGTAAGGTATGTTTACCTGTCCAACCCATACCAGCACTTTCTGCCAGTGACTTTTCAAAAATCGGGGCTGAGTCCGCAAAGGGGCGTGATTCAAAATTCCCCACTTTTTCACGAATACGGGTGGCAAGAGTTTTTAGGCGTCCGCGCATGACTTTGTGATAATCGCGCCCACGTGCATAACGGGCAATAATTGCAGAGTTAGGTGCATCGGGAATGTGTCGTGGACGTGGTGTTTCCACCAAATAATTCATCCGCACACAAATAATACTTTTTGTATTCGGGACTAACAGTGTGGGATTAGCGCGCTTGTCTAAATTTTCTTCTAGAAACTTCATATCGCCATGATAGCCACGTTTTAAATATTCCTGAAAACGTGCTAATTCTGCTTGAGCATCTGGTTTGGCAATGACACAATCAGCAAAACCAAGCGCCAAAGCTTGAGCTTTAATCCACGCTTTCAAGGCGGCTGGATCGTCTTGATGCAGAGAAATATGTGCTGAAGTGGTGGATGTTGCCATAACAAAATAGAAGGGAAGAAAATGCCGCAGCAAGTGTACCATAGCCCTGTTTATCATAGTCAAAGTATTCAAGCGTGGGAGCAGCGCTGGTTTGCCCGTCAAAATAGTTCTTACGGTTTAATGCAGCAAGTGGCGTGGACACTGCATTTACAAATTCGCAAAATTTTTGCAAAACAGCCATCTACAATACAAAAAATTGCTGTGTGTTGTGGACAAGGCAATAACGCAGGCGATGGCTATTTAACTGCAAAATATTTAAAACAAGCAGGTTTTCAAGTCGATATTTATGCCGCAACACGCGGTTCATCGGCAGATTTACATCAGGCTTTTTTAGAAGCTCAGACAGAACAAGTCAATATAATTCAAGGTTTTGCATTTCAACAAAGTTATGACTGCTATATTGATGCATTATTTGGTATTGGTTTAGATCGTCCTTTAAATGATGAGTGGCAGTCGCTTATTCACGCAATGAATCAACAAGCGGGTTTAAAAATTGCGGTTGATATTCCAAGCGGTTTAAATGCCAACACGGGGCAGCCATTGCCATGTGCAATTAAAGCCGATTACACCTTTACAGCTTTGGGTTTGAAAGCAGGGTTATTTACAGGGCAGGCACAGGAATATACTGGACTGGTCGATGTGCTGGATTTGATTCCAGCCGATGCAGAACTCAAAGCGTTGGCCCAACTCACACCACATTTGATTCAATTACCCGCACGGCAGGCTTTTGGACACAAAGGCAGTTATGGGCATGTGTTGATTGTGGGCGGACATGCGCAAATGGGTGGTGCGGTGATGATGGCTGCAGAAGCCGCATCAAGCGCAGGTGCAGGGAAAGTGACTGTGGTCTGTCATGCCAAACATCATGTGGCGATATTAAGCCGTGCGCCGAATTTAATGTTGCGGGATATAGACGCACTGACAGGCGCAGAAATTCAGCACTTAATTTCACAGGTCGATGCCGTGAGTTTAGGGATGGGACTAGGACGAGATGCTTGGGCAGAACAGCATTATGCAGACTGGTTTGCCGCACTAAATCAGTCCGAGGTAGAAGTAGTTTACGATGCCGATGCCTTGTGGTTTTTGGCGAAACAAGCGCATTCATCGCATCATCCAGCCCAACTAAAACCGAACAGTTATGCCACACCACATTCAGGTGAGGCTGCGACCTTGCTCAATACTACGGTTGCAGCCATTGAAGCAGACCGTATTGCCGCGATTCAGCAATTGCAGCAACGCTATGCAGGCGATTGGGTGTTAAAAGGTTCAGGTAGTTTGACTTTGCAAGCTGCATCTATAGAACCGCAAGCAAGTTCATTGTGGATTTGTACCGCAGGCAATCCTGGTATGGGTACAGGTGGTATGGGCGATGTGTTGGCAGGCATGATTGCCAGTTTAAAAGCCCAGTTTCATCATAAAATTCAATTGCATGAAATTGTCATGTTACATGCCTTGGCGGGGGATGTATTGGCACAGCAGGGCATGCGCGGTTTACAGGCACAGCACATGAGCCAAGCGATTTATCAGGTTGTGAATCGGTAAAATATAAGCGATGGCGATGCTGATTTAGCGACGTCTGGAGCTTGAACGACTACGTCCGCGTGCCATACCACCCAAGGCATTGAGCACAGCCAATTTGGTCATACTGCCCGATGCATGAGCATGGCAAATTGCAGCAGCCAAAGCATCGGCAGCATCTTGTTGTGGTTTGATGGATAGATTTAATAATTTCATGACCATCATTTGTACTTGTTCTTTATCGGCAGCGCCATAACCCACGACAGATTGTTTAATTTGACGAGCGGTATATTCCGCCACTTGTAAATCTAAATTTACCAAAGCGGCAATCGCTGCCCCGCGAGCCTGTCCCAATTTTAAGGCAGAGTCTGGGTTTTGCGCCATAAACACTTGTTCAACTGCTGCTTCAGTCGGGCCGTGAAATTTCACAATCCGTTCAATCCCTGCAAAAATCCGTTTTAAGCGTTCGGGCATTTCACTGGTTTCGGTGCGAATGGTTCCTGCATCTACAAAACGTAATTTAGCGCCATCACGTTCAATAATGCCGTAGCCCGTTAGACGAGAACCAGGGTCGATTCCAATAATAAGTGACATGCCAAGCCTTAAAAAATTACATCAAGTTGAATTATAGGAGTTTAAATCTCTTTTGTGTGGAGTAATTTCAAAACATTCGGTCAGTAAGCTGCCGTTTAAACAATTGGCATGTATCCTTTGCCATATTTTCAATTTTGGACTTCATTTTATTTTAAGTTTTGAGGCGTATATTTTATATACGGTAGCAAATGAGAGCGGCAATGAAGTGGATTAATAGGCTAAAACAGTGGGCGAAGCAAATTAAACGAGATGTTTATGCGGTGTGGTTTGCAGCACGTGATCCTGAAACACCGTTTATGGCAAAGCTTTTGGCATTGTTGGTCGCTGCTTATGCTATTTCTCCCATTGATTTAATTCCAGACTTTATACCTGTTTTGGGTTATTTGGATGATTTGATTTTAGTGCCATTGGGCATCATGTTGGTATTGCGTTTAGTACCTGCAGAGGTAATGCAGCGCTGTCGTTTACAAGCCGATGCGATCAGTCAAAAACCGAGCAGTTATATTGCAGCATCAGTTTTTATTGCGTTGTGGTTATTATTGGCTTATGCCGCATATTTTTATCTTTATCGTTTAAATATATAGACGTATTAAGTCTGTTATTGGGTGATGATGAAAATATTAATGACAGACTTAACCTTTAAAAATACAATAATGCCCATATTGAAACAACAGCGAATCAAAAAAGCTTGATCCCGATGAAGCACTTGGTTACTGCATTTTATTTATTTTGTTGAGATTAGATTAATTTTCATGAAATTATTTCTTATTGTTCTAATTGGCTTAGTTCTTGAAGTCTTCGTCTGGATTGGTGTGGGCGACCTAGTGGGGAGCATGTGGTACGTGTTCTTTTGGTTTGTCGCTGCTTTCTTCATTGGTTTGAACCTGATTCGTAAATATTCTGCAGGCGTGATGCCACAAATGCAGCAAATGCAAATGGGGCAGATGAGTGCCGATCCTGCGCTGAGCAATAATTTACCTAAAATTTTTGCGGGTTTTTTATTGATGATTCCAGGATTAATTAGCGATGTTTTGGCATTGCTGGTGATGATTCCTGCCGTACAAAATGCCTTTAAAGCGGCAATGATGAAAGCCATGATGAAACGTCAGCAAGCCATGATGGATCAAATGATGGGTGGCATGATGGGCGATATGAATGGCATGGGCGGAGCAGGTCAAAACCCGTTTGCAGATTTAATGCGCCAAATGCAAGACATGCAAAATCAGCAGGGCGGTGGTCGTGATTCCAGTATTATTGACGGTGAAGCACGTGAAATTACCCCCGATGCGAAAAAAATTGAAATGAAAGATGTCAATCCACCTAAATAATATAGGTGATGCTTGAGATCAAACCGAATCGTGCTGATTCGGTTTTTTTTATGTGTGTTTTTGGGTAAATATTCAAATATTGAGAGGCCTATTTTAAAGCCTTATTTATTCTCTTGCTGCACAAGGTATAATCGGACTTTCAATTCTCCTAATGTATTTATGTCTTTGTTATTCACCATTTGTGCGCTGCATTTTGTGGCACAGCTTAGCCCAGGCCCAGATGTTTTATTAATTGCCAAAAGTGCAGCCAGCAATACCCGTCGTAATACCTTGCAGATTATTGCGGGCATTTCATCGGGGATTGTGGTGTGGGTAGTGCTGACCCTATTGGGTTTTACGGTTTTGGTGCAGCAGTTTCCTTGGATTCAGCAAGTCTTAATGCTGATTGGCGGTTTATTTCTTGCCAAAATGGGATGGGGCATGTTGTCGGGTGGTTGGCATAGTTGGCAGCAGCGTAAACAGTTTGATGATACTCAAGTGCAAATTCCAGCCGCAAAAAACTACTTTTTATTGGGTCTATTCACCAATTTATCTAATCCGAAAACCTTAATTTATTTTAGTAGTGTATTTGCTTTGGCGTTGAGTTCATCGGCAAGTGCATCTTTAAAAGCCCAATTGGCAGTGATTATTCCAATCCAAACTTTTGTGACATTTACATTATTTATGTTGCTACTTTCGACACCAAAAATGAAAAAGTTATATCAGCGTTCAGGCAGTTATATTGATATGGTCTCGGGCGGATTATTTTTATTGTTTGCTGTGTGGTTGTGGTTAGATGCACTACGTATGTTTTAAAACATAAGTTTTAATGTCAATTAATCAGACGCTTTGATGTCGTCAAAAGCCAAGTTTGACGATTTTTTATTCGGAATTTCGGTTTTAGTCGTGTTTTCAGTTTTATCTAAATGATTGGGTTGATAAGTACGGTTTGATCGCAAAGTTGCTTCGGTATTTTCCGAACCTTGATATTTACGGCTACGGTTGGCACGTTCACGCAAGCCGCCTTTTTTAATGAGTTGTACCACTTTAACTTACTCCGTGTAATAAAAAAATATGTACTGAAAGCTAAGTTTGAACCTAAGTTTTAGATGATCGAACATGTAGAATTTTACCACGACATACCTATTTTAGATGGATAAAGTGACTGTTTATTCAAAAATACGATTTGCGCGAATAGCCGAACTTTGACATTCTAATTTACAAGCGATTGTGTCTGCTCAATCATCCAAAGGGTGTAAGCTACAAAGTGTCACAGTTGCTTAAACAAAATTACACTGCATCAGGGTAGATGGTGTAACAATAAAAACAAGAATTACAGTGAAGTAGGAGAATACCTATGCTGTATCATCAGTATCGTTGCGCATGTTGCAATCGGGTGGTGGAATCATCAGAAAAAGAATGTGGTACTTGTGGTTCACACAATATTCGTAGTCCTTATGGTTTCTGGTTATTCTGTATTTTGGCATGCTTGGCAGCAGCCGTTGTGTTTAAAGTCGTGCATGTTTATTTGCAAGATCATCAAGAAGTGCCCGTGCAACAATCGGTGCTTGAGGTGATTCGTACGCAATAAGTGCTGCATCCAAGCTTAACGCTTATTTCGTCTATACAAGATTTCAAAAAATCCTGAATCATTAAATGGCTCAGGATTTTATTCAACTGTTTTTTCAATATTGAAGAGACTCACCATTTTATTCTTCAATATGGATGAGCAATTTAAAAAGATTAGCGACTTAAGAAGTCAGCTTGGTTGATTGCAGACAGTGCAGCATTCACCTCAAAAATCTTGCCACGAATATCCTTCACGCCAAAACTTTCTAAACGTGCAGTGTGCATTTTTAAATAGCGTTCAGCATTGGCCGCATGATCAAACAGATAGATTCCACCTGCTTCCTGTGTTTGACCGTTCTCAGTCCAAATTTTCCAAAGCATGCCAGTTTCTAGGTTAATGCTTTCTGCAAGTTCACGGTACGCTTGGCTCATGCTTTCGCCAAATGGGCCTTCAGAAGGGAAATCGACTTGAAGAATAACCGCCATAATAAACTCCTACATCATTATCTTAGATGAGTATTTAAAAAATCTCAGGAATGATTCACTATAACATATTCGTATTTTGTATATTGTGGTTTGACAGCTAAATTTTAGGCATAAAAAAGCCCACCGAAGTGAGCTTGATAAAACTGAAAAGTTTTACATTACAGACCTGCAGAAGCTTTTAACGCCTCAACTTTGTCGGTTTTTTCCCATGTAAATGCAGTGTCAGAACCTTGACGACCAAAGTGACCATAGGCTGCAGTTTGCTTATACATCGGTTGTAACAGGTTCAACATGTTGGTAATGCCGTATGGACGTAAATCGAAGTGTTCACGTACTAAAGCAATAATCAACTCATCTGCCACTTTTGCAGTGTTGAAGGTGTTGATTGAAATTGATGTTGGCTCTGCAACACCAATAGCATAAGACACCTGAATTTCACATTTGTCTGCCAAGCCAGCTGCCACAATATTTTTGGCAACATAACGGCCTGCATAAGCAGCAGAACGGTCAACTTTAGATGGGTCTTTACCAGAGAATGCACCACCACCATGACGCGCCATGCCGCCGTAAGTATCTACAATGATTTTGCGACCAGTTAAACCGCAGTCACCGACAGGGCCGCCAATCACAAACATACCTGTTGGGTTGATGTGGAATTTGGTGTCTGCATGGAACATTTCTGCAGGAATCACTTTTTTCACAATTTCTTCAATTACCGCTTCTTTAAGCTGAATTTGCGAAATTTCAGGATCGTGCTGAGTAGATAACACCACCGCGTCCAAACGTACAGGCACACCATTTTCATAAGCAAAAGTCACCTGACTTTTTGCATCTGGGCGTAACCACGGCAAAGCACCACTGCGACGTAATTCAGCTTGCTTTTCCATTAAGCGGTGTGCGTAAGAAATTGGGGCAGGCATTAATACATCAGTTTCACGGCTGGCGTAACCAAACATCAAACCTTGGTCACCTGCGCCTTGATCTTCAGGCTTTTGACGGTCTACACCTTGTGCAATTTCAGGTGATTGTTTACCAATCATGTTAATGACCGCACAGGTTGAACCATCAAAACCTAAGTCAGAATGATGGTAACCAATGCCATTTACGGTTTGACGAACAACGGCTTCAAAATCGACATTTGCAGTTGTTGTGATTTCACCTGCCAGTACAACCGCACCCGTTTTTACAAGCGTTTCACAAGCAACCCGCGCATAAGGGTCTTCTTTTAAGATTGCATCCAAAATGGCATCACTGATTTGGTCAGCCATTTTATCTGGATGGCCTTCGCTTACAGATTCCGAGGTAAATACAGCGTACTCGCGCATAAGTCCTATCACAGTTAAATTCAAAAGACGCAATATGTTACATCGAGTTAGACTTTAGGACTAGCGCATTACGACTAAATTGGCTGAATTTATTTCAATTCAATGACTTTTTATCGCATATCTTTAGCTAAAAAATAGATAAAGTATCGGTATGACTATATTGTGACTCAAAAATATTCATGTTGGCTAAAGTATGCTGTCATAATTTTAAACTAAGGAGCACCTTGTTTTTAAGTGGTGAATCATTTTTAAAAACAATATTGTAGATGGGTAATTTAAAGACTTTGAATTGACTTTATCTGCATCAAGCTGCATTTTCAAAAGCTGTTTTAAAATTTTGGACGATGGCTGTGATTCAATTTATTGTGTGAAAAGTGAATAAAATTCAAGATGTGTTAAAATCTGTCTATTATTTCTACAGAATACTGTTGTGTTTTAACTTGTTGCTAGGCATTTGATTGGAGTTGCTGCAAGAGCGACATCACAATTCCATCCTGCGTCTATAAATTGAAATATCTATGCTTTAGAATTTTGCCAAGAATAGAGCTTAACACGGCAATTAGCTATTTTCTTGTTGTTATAAACGTGAAAACGTCTTTGAATTTGCACGAAAAATACCCTGAATGGGAATTAATGCGGAAATATTGTTGCATAGGCTTTACCCCTCAGGCGTTTTTTTGAGAGAATAGCGCCTGTTTTGAATTCTATTCATCTTCTTCTATTTAACGATTTTTTGTGGACTCTGACCTATGACGACCCCGCTTAACGAACGTCGTATTGCAAACGCAATTCGTGTATTGGCAATGGATGCTGTGCAAAAAGCAAATTCAGGACATCCAGGTGCACCGATGGGGATGGCAGATATTGCCGATGTGGTGTGGCGTGAATTTTTGAATCACAACCCAACCAATCCACAATGGGCAAACCGCGACCGTTTTGTATTGTCTAATGGTCATGGTTCAATGTTGCAATATGCGTTGTTGCATTTAACAGGTTATGATCTTTCAATCGAAGATTTAAAAGCGTTCCGTCAGTTACACTCTAAAACACCTGGCCACCCAGAATTGGGTTATGCACCAGGGATTGAAACCACCACTGGTCCACTCGGTCAGGGGATTGCAAATGCTGTTGGTTTTGCTTTAGCAGAAAAAACACTGGCTGCACAATTTAATAAAGAAGATATTCAGGTTGTAGACCATTTCACTTACTGTTTCTTGGGTGATGGTTGCTTAATGGAAGGTGTTTCACACGAAGCATGTTCATTGGCAGGTACTTTAGGTTTAGGCAAGCTGGTTGTTTATTATGATGACAACGGCATTTCTATTGATGGTGAAGTAGAAGGCTGGTTCTCTGACGATACCGAACAACGTTTCTTATCTTACGGCTGGCAAGTCTTAAAAGTTGATGGTCACGATGCCGATGCAATTCGTGCTGCAACGGTTGAAGCAAAAGCTGAAACGCAAAAACCGACTATTATTATTTGTAAAACTGTTATTGGTTTAGGTTCGCCAAACAAACAAGGTAAAGAAGACTGTCACGGTGCGCCATTAGGCCATGATGAAATCGCTTTGACGCGTCAAGCATTAGGCTGGACAGATGAAGCATTTGTTATTCCTGAAGATGTATATGCCGCTTGGGATGCTAAAGCGAAAGGTGCAGAAGCAGAAGCAGCATGGAATACAACTTTTGATGCCTATGCAGCAAAATATCCAACGGAAGCTGCAGAACTTAAACGCCGTTTAAGCGGTGAACTACCTGCAGAATTCATCGCGCAGGCAGATGCGTTTATTGCTGAAACCAATGCTAAAGCTGAAACTATTGCAACGCGTAAAGCCAGCCAAAATACTTTGCAAGCATTTGGCCCATTATTGCCTGAATTATTGGGTGGTTCTGCAGACTTGGCAGGTTCAAACTTAACCCTTTGGAAGGGTTGCCAAGGCGTTCAGGACAATGCAGCAGGGAACTACGTGCATTATGGCGTACGTGAGTTTGGTATGACTGCTATTGCAAATGGTGTAGCACTTCACGGTGGTTTCATTCCTTACGTTGCAACATTCTTAATGTTTATGGAATATGCGCGTAATGCCGTGCGTATGTCTGCATTAATGAAGCAACGTGTGATTCATGTGTATACCCACGACTCGATTGGTTTGGGTGAAGATGGTCCAACACACCAACCGATTGAACAAATTGCATCTTTACGTGGTACGCCAAACTTAAATACATGGCGTCCTGCAGATACCGTTGAAGCGGCTATTTCTTGGAAATCTGCATTAGTACGCAGCGAAGGTCCAACTGCTTTAATTTTCTCACGTCAAAACTTGCCATTCCAAACTCGTACTCAAGCGCAAATTGAGAACGTGGCAAAAGGTGGTTATGTCTTGGCTGAAGAAAAAGGTGAATTGAAAGCCATTATTATTGCAACAGGTTCAGAAGTGGGCTTGGCAATGGAAGCATACGCGCAGCTTGAAGGTGTACGTGTTGTGTCTATGCCGTGTGCAGAAGAATTTGTGAAGCAAGATGCAGCATATCGTGAAGCGGTATTGCCATCACATATTCGTGCACGTGTTGCGGTTGAAGCAGCGCATGTAGACTACTGGTGGAAGTTTGTCGGCTTAGACGGTAAAGTTATTGGTATGACAACTTATGGTGAATCTGCACCTGCAAAAGACTTGTATCAGTACTTTGGCATTACCACTGAAGCGGTTGTTGCTGCAGTAAAAGAATTAACAGCTTAATTTTTTAATCCAGTGTTTTTAAAGGCGTTCCTGCAAAGGGACGTCTTTTATTTTTGCATATTTGTTTGGTATTCGATGTGATGATCCAACAAATTTTGTCAGTGTAAGTCAGGTTTGTGAATAAACCTCTGTGTAATTGAGTGAGATGAGAAATGAGTTTGTACGAGCAAATTAATGATGAAGTCACTTTAATGGATGCGGGTGAGCAAAAGTGGATTGGACAAGATTTACCACTTGAAGCTATGGTGGCGGTAGAGTTGTTGTTACAGGATTTGGCTGAAGATCAGCAAATCAAAATTCGCCGTAAGAACCATGAAAAGCAATCAGGCTTAAAGCAAGTTGATCGTATTTTGATTGAGAAGCTTTAATCTATTGCGATGAATGCGGTGCATTAAATGGTGTATCGTCAAAAATAGCTTTATTCTATGCGTAGGGTAAAGCTTTTTTTATTGCTGAAAAATAGTTTATAAAATAGCCTAAGCATAATATGAATGATGCATAATCAATAAAATGATTCGATGCAAAAATAATCAGGCAATATCAAAGCATGCAGACAACTATATTAGATCATCAATTTAAGCACATCGACATTGTCGCGTTAAGTGAAATCCAATTTGAGCAATGGCAACCACTTTGGCAGGGTTATCAGCAATTTTATCAGGTGCAATTAAGTGATGAGGTTACGCAAAATACGTGGTCAAAACTAATTAATCCACACAGTACGCATATTTATGGTTTTGCTGCCGTATATCAAACTCAAGTTGTGGCAATTGTGCATGTAATTGAACATGACAGTTGTTGGACGCTTAAACCTTATGCCTATTTGCAAGATTTATATACCTTGCCTGAGTACAGAGGGATGGGAATTGCTCAGCAGCTTATTCAGCAGGTGAATCAAACAGCGCAACAGCGTGAATGTGATCGGGTATATTGGCTGACTCATGAAGATAATTTACAGGCACGGCAGTTGTATGATCGTGTCGCAAAAAGAACAGGTTTTATTCAATATCGCAGCCCTGCAACAGCGATGTAAAACGCGCATGCATATTTTTACAAATTTATCGTTTCAGTCATGCAACATACTGTTTTATCTTTAATCCTGTATTTGCAGCAAAAATCTATAAACTAAACCTCATTGAAACGTATCAACACTTTTAGAGATGAACAATATGAACATGAAATCAATTGCTTTAGGTTTGGCTATCGCGTCTGCAGCAACAATGACAATGGCTAAACCAGTGGCTTATCAAATTGACCCAACGCATACTGCTACTGTATTTACTTGGGATCACTTCGGTTTTTCTACGCCATCAGGTAACTTCTCAGACATTCAAGGTACTATCAACATTGATGAGAAAAAACCTGCTAACTCATCTGTGAATGTGACGATTCCATTAAGTAGCATCAACACCAACGTAAAAGCTTTAGATGAGCACTTAATGGCAGCAGATTGGTTTGATGCAGCAAAATATCCAACCATTACTTTTAAAAGTACAAAAGTTGAAACTCAAGACAAGAAAAACTTTAAAATCACAGGTGATTTAACAGTTAAAGGTGTAACTAAGCCAGTGGTACTTGACGCAGTATTGAACAAACAAGGTCCACACCCAATGACTCAGGCAGCGACTGTTGGTTTTAATGCAACAACATCAATCAACCGTTCTGCATTTGGTATCGCAAGCTATGTACCAAACGTGGGTGATAAAATTACTGTTAACATCACTACTGAAGCATCTGTAGCTGCAAAAAAATAAGCAGTTGTGATTTGATCAAAAAGCATCATTTTTTAAATGGTGCTTTTTTTATGTCTGTGATTTCATCTACATGACTTTGATGTTAGTAATTTTAGGTCTATGACTTGTAAATCTATGTAGATAAATGGCTTTTTCTATTTTTCTTTTTGTCCATCTGTACATCCCAAATATAAAAAAATGCGAACCGAAGTTCGCATTTTCATTCATCATGTTGAGGTTAAAAGCTTAACTTAGAAGAAGCCTGCAGGTTTAGTTGAATAACTTACCAACAAGTTTTTGGTTTGTTGATAATGTTCTAACATCATCTTATGGTTTTCACGGCCAATACCTGACTTTTTATAACCACCGAAAGCTGCATGCGCAGGGTAAATGTGGTAACAGTTCGTCCAAACGCGACCCGCTTGAATAGCACGACCCGCACGGTAAGAAGTATGCGCAGAACGTGACCAAACACCTGCACCTAAACCGTAAATGGTGTCATTGGCAATTTTAATGGCTTCATCGAAGTCTTTAAATGTGGTCACAGACAGCACTGGGCCGAAAATTTCTTCTTGGAAAATTTTCATGTCGTTGGTGCCTTTGAAAATTGTCGGCTCAATATAGAAACCACTGCCAACTTCATGACGTTCACCACCACCTGTTAAGACTTGAGCACCTTCGGCACGACCTGTCGCAATACAACCCAAGATTTTGTCTTGTTGTTCTTGCGATGCCTGCGCACCAATCATGGTTTCAGTATCAAGCGGGTGACCTGTTTTAATACGTTTAACACGTTCGATGGCTTTTTCAAGGAAACGGTCAGCAATACTTTCCTGTACGAGCGCACGTGATGGACAAGTACAAATTTCACCCTGATTCAGCGCGAACATGGCAAAGCCCTCAAGCGCTTTATCTAGGTAGTCGTCATCTTGCGCCATAATATCTTCAAAGAAAATATTTGGAGATTTACCACCAAGTTCCAAAGTCACTGGAATGATGTTTTCAGTGGCATATTGCATGATCAATTGACCGACTTGAGTCGAACCTGTGAATGCAATTTTGGCAATACGTGGATTAGTTGCCAATGGGCGACCGACTTCTACGCCGTAACCATTGACTACGTTTAGTACGCCTGCAGGCAATAAATCTTGAATCAGCTCGACCAAAACTAAAATACTAGCAGGGGTTTGCTCCGCAGGTTTAAGTACAATACAGTTACCCGCAGCCAAAGCAGGTGCAAGTTTCCATGTTGCCATTAAAATTGGGAAGTTCCATGGAATAATTTGTCCCACAACGCCCAATGGCTCATGGAAATGATAGGCGATGGTATCTTCATCAATTTCAGAAATTCCGCCTTCTTGGGTACGAATACAGCCTGCAAAATAACGGAAATGGTCAATCGCCAATGGAATGTCGGCAGCCAATGTTTCCCGAACAGGCTTACCATTATCCCATGTTTCTGCCACTGCCAATAATTCTAGATTTTGTTCTAAACGATCTGCAATTTTTAACAAAATGTTAGAACGTGTTGTAGGAGATGAGCTGTTCCATTGTGCTTTGGCTTTATGGGCTGCATCTAAAGCCAGTTCAATGTCTTCTGCCGATGAACGTGGGACTTTAGTAAATACTTTGCCATCTACAGGAGAGATATTTTCAAAGTATTCGCCTTTTACAGGGGCGACCCACTCGCCACCAATAAAGTTTTCGTATTGTGCTTTAAATTGAACTTTTGAACCGGGTTGATTGGGATCTACGTAACGCATAATTCTCTTCCTTTGATGGTTTTTTATAATCTGCCGTCATCTTTACCTTTTAGCACAATCCTGTGTCTAAAATCAGGTTAAATTTACGGCTAAGGTATAAGGTACTTTAGTACGTTATTTGTTTAGCATACCAATATAAGGTTGGAAAAAGGTTGGAAAGTTGCAGGTTTACAAGCAGCGAACAAATCCTTACAAAAGTAAGCAGTACAATGGATGTAATGCCCACAGGATTGTGAGAATCAATAATGATGAAAAAACAAGACCTATTGGAAAAAAGACAGCATATTGAACAGTTTAGACAAAGCAGCAGTTTATCGCCGCTGCATGCGCAGCAAATTCAACAGAGTATTTTAAAATCATGGCAACGCTCTCAAATTGCTGAAATTCCTGTTGATCGGTTGGCAGCCCCATTAAATTATAGTCTAACGCATACACATGGTGGTTCGGCCTTACAACGTGCTGTGCAAAACTGTGCAGAAGATTTAAAACATATCGCGCAGCAGTCCGACATGGTGGCAGCCGTGGGCGATGTGGGCAGTACGATTATTTGGACGGCAGCGAGCGCTCAAATGCGTAATGTGGCGGAACGAGTACATTTTGTAGAGGGTGGACAGTGGCGTGAAGAGTTGGTGGGTACCAATGCTTTGGCTTTGTCACTCAAAACTCAGCAAGCCAGTTGTGTGTTTTCCAGTGAACATTATATGTCATCGTTACATGACTGGGTTTGTTATGCCGCACCAATTTTAGACCCACATTCCAAACAAGTGTTGGGCGTGATTGATTTATCGACCACTTGGAAAAATCATAACAGTTTGGGTTTGTTGGCAGCAGAGCGCTGTGCTTCTTTAATTCAAAATGCGTTGCTGGAACAGCAAAAACAGCAGCTTTATATTCGCGCGTTTCGTGTGCCACAGGTGTTATTTAATGGCAAAGTGGTGGTGATGACACCGCGTCAAATTGAAATATTGGTGATTTTGGCACTTTGCCCACAAGGCATGAGTTTAGACACTTTACACCAAGCACTATATGGTGAGCGTAAAGTCAGCATGGGAACGCTAAAAGCTGAAATGTCGCAATTACGCGATATTTTAGGGGGGATGCTCGGCTCGCGTCCTTACCGAGTTTTGGCGCATATTGAAGCCGATTTTTTACAAGCTGAGCAGGCTTTAGATGCAGGTTATGTGCAGTCTGCCTTGCAAACGTGTGCAGGGGTATTTTTGGCGAAAACTGAAAGTCCATTTTTATGCGCATGGCGAGATTGTTTAGAATCACGCCTGAGTGATGCCATTTTTAATGCACAAGATACCGATGTATTACTAAAACATTTGGCACGCAGCCCTGAAGCGATTGACGCAGTGGAGCGTTTAATTGAATTGATGCCAAAGGGGCATCCTGCACATCAAATTTTATTAAAATACACAGCTTAAGGGATGCATCAAGTCATTTAGCCGTTAATTCACTTCCTTTAGTTCTAGTTTTTAGTTTTATAGCCCCTTGCGGTTTAACCAGTCAAACAAGGACTGATACACTTCCGCACGGACTTCTGGCGCAGAAAGCACCAAATCATGCACGCCATCTTCAATTTGGCAAAGCTGAATATCACCATGCATGTGATGCCCATATTTTTGCATATCCGCAACATCTAAAATTACGTCAGTACGTTGCGCAATCTCATTCCATTGGCGTGGATAACTACTTTGACTCGCATGCATAATTAAGGTTGGTACACCCAAATGCACACTGGCATGAATTTCTTTTTGTGCTTCATGAATTGCACGTACAAAACTTAATCGCACTTTAGGATAGCGCGGTTTCTTCCATTCCAAATTAAATAACCATTCACCATGATATTGTTTGTGTAGACTTGGTACATAAAATGGATTAAGGCGGCTTGGAAATTTCATTTCTGGCAGCAATTTGCCCAATTGGCTTAAACGAGGAATGCCGAATTTTTTCTCAATCTCGCTCATATTGAAATCATAAAAAGGGCTGTTGCACCATAAACCACGAATCAGTGGATGATTGGGATGATGTGCCACATATAACGTGGTGATTAATCCACCTGTTGAATGCCCTGCCAAAATTACTGAGTCATGTTCTTCTGTGGCAATTTGCTCAAGTGCAGCGGAAATTTCTGCATCATATTCAGACAAGCTGCGCACATTGTACCAATTTTGATGTGACAAATGCGAACGCCCATATTTACGTAAATCTAGGGCATAAAAGTCATAACCATGCTGATTAAACTGGTCTGCCATTTCTGTTTGAAAAAAATAGTCAATAAAACCATGAATATAAAGTACGGCTTTACGGGTTTCCTGTTCGGCTTTTTTGCGTACCAAGGTAGCAATCACTTTGCCTTCATAATCCGAAGGAAAATCCAGCGTCATTTGTTGGTAATCGGCACCCAAAATATCGGGTTGATAGCTTGGTGTTGTTTTTTGTTTTTTACTTAACAGCATAAGGTGTTCGTCATCCATTTTATTTTGACTATATCCTTGATGAGCTGTGCGCATTTGTCAAATTGAATTATGCAAACCCTCTGCATCTAAATCGCTTTAGTTTTATGCTGCGAGTTCATTTTGTTCTGAACAGCAAAAAAAGCAGAACGCATCTGAGATGGTTCTGCCAAAGGGAAGGATAAAAATAAAACAGCAACAGAGGAAAATTGAAAAAGGATGGGAAATGCTGAGCAAATCGTGATTCACTCAGCAGGAGATTCAAATTACATCGCGGCTTTAAAAATTTCGACCACTTGTGCATGATTGGCTTTACGTGGGTTGGTGAGCATGCAGGCATCTTTTTGTGCATTTTCAGCCATAATCGCCAAGTCATCTTCTTTAACGCCTAACTCTGCTAAACCTGTTGGAATACCAATTGAGCTAGATAATTCACGAATTGCATCAATTGCCGCATAGGCGGCTTCTGTGGTAGTTAATCCATCAGTATTTACCCCCATCAGTTCTGCAATATCTGCATAACGCTCAGGGCAGGCAATCAGGTTAAATTCGCAAACATGCGGTAATAAAATTGCATTACATACGCCGTGCGGCAAGTTGTAGAAACCACCGAGTTGATGCGCCATGGCATGCACATAGCCTAATGAGGCATTGTTGAATGCCATACCTGCCAAATATTGCGCATAGCTCATGGCATCACGTGCTTCAATATTTTCACCATTTGCCACAGCAGGGCTGAGCCACTGGCTAATCATACGAATAGCTTTTTCCGCACAGGCATCGGTAATAGGATTGGCTGCAGTTGAAACGTAGGCTTCTACAGCGTGAGTTAAAGCATCCATGCCTGTTGCTGCGGTTAAACCTGCAGGTTTGGCAATCATGAGTTTTGGATCATCAATGGCGATGAGTGGTGTGCAGCGCCAATCGACAATTGCCATTTTAACGTGCGTGTCGGTATTGGTAATGATACAGAAACGGGTCATTTCCGATGCTGTACCTGCTGTGGTGTTAATGGCAATTAGTGGAGTCATTGGCACGGTACTTTTATCAATGCCTTCATAATCACGAATATGCCCACCACCTGCGGTAACTAAGCCAATGCCTTTGGCACAGTCGTGTGAAGAACCGCCACCTAAAGACACAATAAAGTCGCATTGATTGGTATTGTAGGCATCGACACCGTTATGTACGTTAATGTCGGTTGGATTTGGCTCTGCACCTGCAAAGATATGACTGGCAACGCCTGCTTCAGTTAAGTAGCCTGCAATGGTATCGGCCACGCCAAATTTAAATAGTCCTTCATCTGTCACAATTAGGGCTTTTTTTGCGCCCAAGTTTTGTGCTCTTACGCCAATTTCTTTGGCACAACCAGGGCCAAATAGTGACACGCAAGGAATATAAAAACCGTTGGTTTGATCTGCGATATTTTTAAAAGCCATGCTCAGATTCCTTCTTGCATTGGGTATTGGAATAATATGTTGTTATCGCGGTATTGAACCGTGATTTGAGTATTCAATGCTTTGTATGCAAATCCTACCTACCAAAAACCAACCCTATTTTGTGATGAAATAGTGCAAATTAATCTATTGTAATTTATGGAATTTTAAAAGAGTCATATTTCATCTGAAGCTTTATAAAAGCTATAGGCAAGGCCAGAAATCTTGTTTATAGTGGTTTATATATACGGTTTTATGTGTTGATACTGTGCATAAAACCAGTCTAGTGGAAGTTGATGCATAGGCAGATTTAAGGAAAATTCAAGCATCAAGTGCTTTATGAAAATGGAAAATAAAACAAAAAATAGGGATTAATCACGAGTTTGGTCTAGTCGCTGCAATTAAATAAAAATAAGATGCAACTTAGATAGACCGTACTTAAGCATGAGGAGTGTGTATGCAGCCAAGTCGCCAGCATAGCCAATTGCATGCCGTTGCACAGCAATTGGTACGTATTTCCAGTGTGGCCGCAGAAATATATCAAGATCAAATGGAGCTAGTTGGGCATCTCACTGCACAAAATATGTTCCGTATTGATCCTTTACAGCATCGGATTGAATTGCTAAACGGTCTATTTAGCCTTGAATTTTATCCGCCTAAATCTAACCCTAGTTTAATTCAGACGCAGTTTGAGTTTGCGGGGCAGCATCAAGAAGCGTTTGAAGATTTTTTTCTGCATGATTTACAGTTTCACACGGGTGATTTAAAGCCACAACACTCCTTATTTTTGCGTAATCAGGCGCAGCAATTACGACATCTGATTATGCAGCAAGCCTATATGTGGGTGGATGGTGCTGCACGTGTTCAACAGTTGCTGCTGCATTTAGATGGTGTACAGTCTCAGATTTTAGATCAAGCCTTGATTCAGTCTGATTATGCCCAGCATGCTGTTTTTACAGGTGCTGTACAGCATGGTGCGGTCATTCCAGATGAAACATTAACGGCCTTATCTGCATTGTGTGCTTTAGAATTTATTGAGGGTGATACCTTTTTGCCTGTGCAAGCCTTAATGCACAGTTATGATGATTTTTGTTTTAGTGCTGCACAGTTTTTGCCTAAAGCCATGTATCGTATTTTGACGGTGTCCTTTCCTGAGCGTTTTAATTTGCAGGATTTAATTGACCATCAGGATGATATTCAGTTGTTGTATCGGCATGCCGAAGAACATGGTCATTTACTGGGTTTTGCCCGTTTAATGCACCGAGAAGTGTGGCAGCGTTCCGATGCATTGGCAAAACCGCATTTCTTAAAATCCTGTCCTTTAATTTGGCAAAAGAAGGTTGCCAAACTGCCGTTATTTGATTACCCACGAGCGGTGAACTGGCTGTTTAAACAGTCTGCACCAGTGTTGGATTGGCTCAGTTTAAATATGCAGCATACCAGTGTGCGGGTCGCAGTGACTGCGCTCAGTTTTGTCGATTGTAGTCAGGCACATCCACGGATTATTTTGGCAACTTTGCAATACTTTCAATACTCAGCCGCGCGTATGTTCATTCAAAGTTGTAATGTGTATGCAACACAGCAAGCGTGGTTCGCACATGCGCATAATGTCAGTTTAATGCCGCATGGCGAAAAACAATCGTTGGATGATCCGCGAGTTGCCATTAGTCCTTCTATTTTGTATTTGGATGAGTGGATGACTTTGCTGAAAACCGTGGCACAACATGATGAGCATTTGGTCAAGCATGTATTTCGGCGTTTAAGTCGTGTCATGCAAAGCTATATGTTGTATTTACAGCAAATCACTCAAGATTTACCGACAGCTTTGTTGGACTATATTCAGTCAGAAAGTCAGCAGCAACGTGATTTTTATACGGTATTGCAGCGTTATCAGATTCAGCCTGATGATTTTCGGCAGCGTTTTTATTTACGTGCACACAATACACGTGTTTCGGTATTTGACAGTTATGTGCGCGACTATTTACTGGAATATTTCGTAGCGCATACACATATTCCAAAAAGTTTGAGTTGGTTGGGGTTGTTTCATCAAGCGGTACATTGGCATCAACAAGTGTATAAAGCAGAGCTATTTGCCAAACTGAAAAAAGAAATTCCGTGTAGCACATGGCAGGCGAAAAGCCCGCAGCAAATATTGTACTTTTCAGGTTGGTGTTTTGAAGAACTGACCGATTTAGACCGTATTATTGAAGAATCGAAAAACTTTAAACACTGTTTGGCACTGAGCTATGCCAAAGCCATGAGTGAAGGACAATATGTGGCGTTTCACATGGCATCACCACATTATGTGCAGCAATTGACCTTGGGCTGTCACTTTAGGAATGGGCAACTTGAGTTTGATCAATTGGAATATCCAAATAATCAAAAAGCGGAACAATTGTTGGTTACTATCGCAGCGCAGTTTATTGCATGGCTGAATCCACAATTACCATCAAAGTCATAAGTTACAAGTCATAAGACAACTGTTGTCGTATTCACGGACTTGAGCCTTAACTTTTGGCTCAAAACTCGTTAGGCTATAGCCGTTCAATCATGGTATAGGTCTTATGAAACAGGAAACTGCACTTAAACTTTTAAAAGCAGGCGAAAATGTCTTTTTAACAGGCTCGGCTGGTGCGGGTAAAACCTATACCCTGAATCAATACATCAATTATTTAAAAGCGCGTAAAGTGCCCGTGGCAATTACGGCATCTACAGGCATTGCAGCAACGCACATGAATGGCATGACCATTCATACATGGGCAGGCATAGGCATTAAAGATTTTTTGTCCGATGCCGACCTGAAAAATATGAAAGAGCGCAAATATCTCAAAGAACATTTAGAAAATGCGCAAGTGCTGATTATTGATGAAATTTCGATGTTGCATGCCAAACAACTGAATTTGGTCAATCAAGTTTTAAAATATTTTAAAGACAGTGATGACGCTTTTGGCGGCATTCAAGTGATTGTCGCAGGAGATTTTTTCCAGTTACCGCCTGTAGGAAAAAACGATGAGCGCAATCGTGACAAGTTCTGTTTTATGTCAGAGGCGTGGGTCGAAGCTAAATTTCGAGTCTGTTATTTAACTGAGCAGCACCGTCAGGGCGACGATTATTTAAATGACATTCTCAATGCAATTCGTGCACAAAGTATTGATCATCAACATATTCAGGCTTTGGAGCACACCCGCCATCAAGATATTGGCGACACTTTCACACGTTTATATACGCACAATATGGACGTGGACAATATCAACTTTAAGCATCTGAATGAAATTGAAACTGAGAGCAAGCAGTTTGATGCCGTGTGTGATGGCAATGAAAAGTTGATTGAAACGCTGAAATCATCCGTACGTGCGCCTGAAATTTTAAATCTAAAAAAACATGCCAAAGTGATGTTTGTTAAAAACAACTTCGATATGGGCTATATCAACGGCAGTTTGGGCGAAGTGATTGGCTTTGAAGAAGATGACGATCACGGTATTTTGCCTAAAGTAAAATTGACCGATGGCACAGTATTACTGGTCGAGCCTGAAACTTGGTCGGTGGATAATGATGCAGGCAAAACCATTGCCAGTTTCCAGCAAATTCCGCTGCGTTTGGCATGGGCAATTACCATCCACAAATCACAAGGTATGACCTTAGAAGCGGCAGAAATCAATCTTAGCCATACTTTTGAAAAAGGGCAGGGTTATGTGGCGTTGTCACGATTAAAATCGTTAAGCGGTTTGCGTTTATTGGGATTTAATAGCCAAGCTTTGGAACTCGACAGTTTAGCGATTAAGGCTGACCGCCGTTTTCAGGAATTGTCTGAAGAAGCTGAAACGCACTATGAGCTGATGGATTTAACACCACAACATAATGCATTTATTCGTCACTGTGGTGGCACGTTGAACGAAACCGAAATTTTGCGCAATGAAAAGAAAATTGCCAAAGGTGGAAAAACCAATTATGCGACTGCCACGTTAGATGAAACCCGCGCTTTATTTGAAGAAGGTTATGATATTCAGGATATTGCAGTAGAGCGAGGTTTAACTCCTGCAACTATTATCAACCATTTGGCACGTTTGCAAAAAGAACAAAATCTGGATATTTCAGTGGCACATCCAGGTGAAGAAGTGGTGGAAGAGGTCCGTAAAATTTATAAGCGATTAATGAAGCGTCAAAATGCAGAGCACTTCAGCGATGATGGCGCAATTAAACTGCGCCCGATTGTTGAAGCGACTAGTCCACGCATGGGCTATGATCAGGTGCGTTTAGCATTGCTGTTTATTCAGTAGTTTAGTCATTTGGATAATGATGACTTATACTGCAATTCTGCATTAAAAATGCCCGCTTAACGTCACATAAAATACTATCGTTTTGAGAAAAACTTCGGTTAAACTGCAATCACTGTAAGCCTTAAAATATAATATTCGGTATGGCATTTACACCGTGGTACACATTTCGAAAATTTGTCTATAACAACTTACACGACGATGACTATGAAACATGGTTTAGTCGTTGCATTAACTATTTTTTAATTTTACTGATTTTAGGCAATGCCAGTGCGGTTATTTTAGAGTCGGTGAATGATGTCTATCTTGCCTATCAGGTATTTTTTGACCATTTTGAAAACTTTTCCATCGCAGTGTTTACGCTTGAATATTTGCTGCGGATTTGGAGTATTGCCGAAAAAGACCCGTTTATTTCGCCGTGGAAACAGCGTGTAAAATGGCTTACCAGCGGTGGGGCAATTATAGATTTGTTGGCGATTCTACCTGCTTATATTAACTTCTTTGTGCATCTAGATTTACGGTTCCTAAGAATTTTACGTTTGCTGCGTTTGTTAAAACTGACACGTTACTTTGTATCATTGCAAATTTTATTAAGAGTGATCGAACGGGAAAAAGGATCATTTCAGGCAGTCATTTTTATTCTCTCTATTATGATTGTGATGTCTGCCGCAGGTGTGTATGTGGTGGAAAGCAAGGCACAGCCTGAAGCCTTTAGCTCAATTCCCGCTTCGATGTGGTGGGCAGTGGTGACTTTAACCACAGTCGGTTATGGCGATGTCACACCAATTACCCCTTGGGGCAGAATTTTAGGTGCGTTAATTACGGTATTGGGTGTCGGCTTGGCAGCATTGCCTGCAGGTATTTTAGCCACAGGTTTAGCCAACGAACTTGAACAACGTAAGCAGCATTTAGGGTTGAAATTTAGAGAGCTATTGCAAAATAGTGAGATTGATCTGTTAAATGATCAAGAAAAAATTGAAGATTTACGCAAACAAGTTGGTTTAACCACTGAGCAAACCCAAGATATTTTATTGCAGTTAATTCGTGAGCGTCGTGAAGAAGAGCTGCGTTTAGAACAGGAGCCTTATAAATACTGCCCACATTGTGGAGAGAAGTTGTCGGAGTAAGCGAGGCTTGGGTTAAGAATTTCAATTCTAGTTTGGCTCTGCACGTTGGAAGCCTAAAACATGCTTGCTGAAAGCCATATTATTTTTATGGAATTGTATTGATTTCGTAGTAAATATCATCGAATAAAAACCAAGATGAAGAAAACTCATTATTTACATGCTAAGATTAAATTAATTCATTATTAAATTGAATCATGTTTGGCTTTGTTTCTTATTTTGCAAAATAAAAATGCGACCTAGGTCTAAACATGCAGTCAATAACTTGAAAAACTAGGAACAAGCAATGCTTGAAATTCGCCACTTAAAAACGCTATCAGCCCTGCGTGAACATGGTTCTTTGGTTGCTGCCGCCAATGATTTATGTCTGACGCCATCTGCCATTTCTCATCAACTCAAAGAACTAGATCATTGGTATGGCGTAGAAGTGGTGAACCGTCGTAGTCGCCCTGTGACATTTTCCAATGTCGGACAGCGTTTATTGAAACTGGCGGATGATGTCCTGCCACAAATTCAAATCACCCAAACTGATATTACCCGCATTGTGCATGGTCAAACGGGGCGAATTATTTTTTCTTCGGAATGTCATAGTTGCTTTGACTGGTTGATGCCGCTGCTGAATCAATATCGTCAGCAATACCCTGATGTAGATTTAGATTTTGCTTCAGGTTTTGAAGCCAATCCGCATGAATTATTGCAAAACGCAGAATTTGACCTATTGATTACTGCAGACCCGATTGCCTTAAAAGGTATCGAATATTTTCCAATTTTTGAATATGAATCGCGTTTGGTGTTGTCAAATACTCATCCTTTAGTACGTGCCGAGCGCATTACCGTACAGGAGTTGGCAGAAGAAACCCTGATTACCTATCCTGTCGATAAACACCGTTTAGATATTATGTCTAAGCTATTCATTCCAGCCAATATTCAGCCAAAAGCTATTCGTACTACAGATTTAACCCAAATGTTGATTCAACTGGTGGCGAGTGGGCGAGGGATTGGCGCATTGCCAGATTGGGTGGTGAATGAATATGAGCAAAAAGGCTGGGTAACTTCACGTCGTTTAGACTGCGTTGCTGCGGGAGGATTACGCCGTACCTTGTATGCGGGTTATCGTAGCGAAGAAAAAGAAAAGAGCTATTTTGAAGGCTTTTTGAAGCAATTAGAGAAATTTTCCCAAAAACGCACACAATATTATTCGAGTTAAAAATTGCACAATCAGCATTTTAAAGAGGATGCTGATTAATTGCTAAAAACACTAAGCTCATCTAAATCTCCACTAAAAACAGTGAGATGTTCTTGCTAAGCTTGCCTTGCGAAAATTAAGGGAGAGCGCTGTGAGTTCGGTACGTTGGCTGACCAAGGATTTATGGATTGTTGCTGCGGGTTTTATGGCAGCAATGCATATTGGCAAGTTGCCACCGACTGTGCCTATCCTTCAAGCTGAACTCGGAATTAGTCTGGTTCAGGCAGGCTTTTTGCTGTCTTTAGTACAAGCTGCAGGCATGACTTTGGCGTTGTTGCTAGGCAGTTATACCGCAAAAATTGGCTTAAAACGCTGTGTACTTTTGGGTTTGTCTTTATTGGCAGGTGCAAGTTTTGTCGGTGGTTTTGTACATAGCTTTTCCGCACTATTAAGTCTGCGTGTAATTGAAGGTTTTGGCTTTTTACTGATTACACTCAGCGGCCCTGCATTTATTCGTCAACTGGTTGCAGTGGAGCAGTTGCCTGCCAAAATGGGGCTGTGGAGTGCCTATATGGGCGGCGGGATGGGTATTGGTTTACTAAGTACGCCGTTTTTACTGACCATCTTGGATTGGCAAGGCGTGTGGATGTGTTTTGGATTGTTATCCTTTGCGCTCGCAATCATCATTTATAAAGCCGTACCGAGTGTGCAGATCAGCACGCAAGCCATTGCCATCTTTGAACTGATTAAAAGCACTTTGAGCCATCCACCCGCATGGATATTGGCTTTGGTTTTTGGTGTTTATGCAGGGCAGTGGTTCAGTTTGGTGGGTTTTTTGCCGACCATTTATCAGCAATATCAAATATCTTTACAAACCGCAGGTGTGCTCACAGCTATGGTTGCAATGGCAAATGCGGTGGGTACATTTGTATGTGGGTTGTTATTACAGCGTGGGCTGAGAGCGCAAGTGTTGATGCAAATGGGTTTTGCGGTATTGATGCTATGCGCACTGAGTTTTTATATTTTGCGTGATGTTTTACCATTCATTGTGCAGTTTTTATTGGTCATCCATTTCTCTTTATTTGGTGGTTTAGTCGCAGCTGTGGTATTTGCGCAAGTACTTAATTTTGCACCACAACCGATTGCGATTAGTACCACCGTAGGTTTGGTGTTGCAGTGCTCGGCAATTTCACAATTTTTATTGCCGCCTGTGGTCGCAGCTATCGTATCTGCCACAGGAACATGGCTTTGGGTTGGTATTTTAATGGCCGTTTTATCTGCAATGGGAATGATATTAACATCTATCTTGTTTCGCAAAGTGGCTTAGATTTGGATGGTTTTTATTGAAATTGGTTGATACAAGACGATGAATTCAAGCAAAACCATCTAAACCAAGCGTCCCTAAATCTATGTTAAGAATAGCCAATAAACAAGGTGAGAATTCCTGCTGCAATCAGTGGTCCCACAGGCACGCCACGTAGCACAGCAACACCTGCGACTGTACCAATCAATAAGCCTGCGACCACATCAGGCTGATTGGTCATGAGCTTGACACCACGCCCGCCTAACCATGCCACAAAAACACCAATTGCAATCGCAAGTAAAGATTTCCAACTCAGGAAAGATTTTAGAATTGCTTCGCCTGGAAGTTTGCCACTGGCAATGGGTGTCAGTACGCCAATGGTGAGAATGATAATGCCCAGATTTAAGCCATGCTGCTGCAATAGTGGGAAAAATTCACTTAGCGGCGTAATTCTAAAAACAATCAGTACTGCTGCGGCAATGGTCACAGCCGTATTTTGGCTAAAAATACCGCATGCGAGTAGAACGATCAGCACCATCAGGTTAAGGTCTAATTGAGAGAGCATGGTGATCCATAAAAGGGGAAATAAATTGGAAAAGTGCAGTTATTGTAACTGTTTTGAACTACTAGCGGGCAAGGTACGCAATGTGTTCAGAATTTACGGTGTATTTGGTTTAGAATAGCAGCAAATATATTTATACTTTTTATCATTAGGTCGCTCATCATGTTGTTGGAAAAAATGTTGCAATCACAAGGCTTTGGATCACGTAAACATTGCCAACAACTCATTAAAAATGGTGCAGTCACCATTATGGGCGAAACCCAGACCAATCCTAAATTCGCGATAAAAATTGCGCCTGAAACGGTTTTGCAATTTTCGGTGTATGGGGAAAATTATCAATATCGTGAAAAGGTCTATATCGCCTTACATAAACCACAAGGCTATGAGTGTTCGCATCAGGCGACTCATCATTTTAGTGTGTTTGACTTGTTTGATGATGTATTGCTGAATCGTGGTTTGCAGTGTGTTGGACGCTTAGATCAGGACACCACAGGGCTGTTATTGCTGACGGATGATGGACAGTTTTTACAAGCATTGACCCATCCTAAAAAGCATGTGGCAAAAGTGTATGCTATGCACACCGCAGACCCGATTAATGCAACACAAATCCAGCAACTTGAGCAGGGTGTCGCATTGCGCAATGAATCAGGGACATTTGCTGCAACAGAGGTACAACAGCTTGCTGAACATGAATTGCAGATGACCATTCATCAAGGTGTTTATCACCAAGTTAAACGTATGCTGGCAGCAGTGGACAATAAAGTAGAACAATTACATCGTCAGCAAGTTGGTGCATTAAACTTGACTGATTTGGCTTTAGATGTGGGTGAATGGATGTATTTAAGCCCTGAACAAGTCGAATTGGCAAAAAACCGTATGGAATAAATGAGGTTCTGCTGAACTTTCATCAATAGCTTATGATCAATGGCTTACGTCAGATTAAATTTAAACCCTTTGCCTAAAGCCGTAATCGTCAGATCAGGTGACTATTTTAAAAAGCAGTGATAAGTCTGGAATTCATCATCTTTGACAAAGCCCATCTTTTCATACAATTGGTGGGATTGGTAATTACTTTTTTGTGTTTCAAGGCTAATCCGTAGCGCATTTTCATGTCGTGCAAATAAAATTGCAGTATCAATGAGCTGTTTGGCCGAACCTTGTCGTCTAAAAACAGGGGTGACATAAACGTCATCTAAAATATAGTAGGTCGAGCAGGAAACCGAAGAAAAGCCTAAATAAAGTAATACAAATCCAGTGATTTTTTGATCTTTGATATGAATGAAAATCACACTTTCCTGATTTTCAAAACGCTGTTTTAAGAATGCTGCTGAAAGGCTTAAATTCGAGGATGCACCATAAAACTGACGATACTCATCGAACAATACAGCAAGCTGGTCTAAGTCTTCTAAAGTGGCACGTCTTACAATCATTACGATACTCCATGCTTTTTTATTGTCCTTGCATGAAGCATAGCTAAGTTTTTAAAGTAAATTTTTAAAGAATTGTTTAAAAATGCAACACTGTTAATTTTTGTCAGTTTCACCCAAAATTGCATTGAGTTCATCAAACAAGTCTAGATGTTCATCATCCGGTTCAAAATCTTCAACACTATTATTGCCAGTTACAGATGCTTCATTGCTTGGGGTTGCATCCACTAGCGTTGCTTTTTGCTCTTGTTTTAATTTGCGTAACTTAATCAATTGTTCCAGATTAATATTCTGATTTTCAATTGAAAAGGGAATTGATTTAGTCAGCACGACTTGCTTAAAAAACAAACGTACCGCTTGCGCAGGCGTAATCCCCAACTGTTTAAACACAGCAAAGGCTTGTTTTTTCTCTTGAGAGTCCAAGCGTACTTGATAGACTTCAGTTTTTCTCATAATTTTTAATAGAAGGAAATAGATTTAAATTTTAGCAATATTGTAAACAATTCATTTGTAATTTCAATATGACTACAACGAAAATCCACTATTTTGTAATGACAAACATATTACAATGTCAATTCTTGCTGTGCGCTAAAGTGGAATTGTTGCTGGCTAATCGGGTCAAAAAAACTTAAATGCTTGGCAAGCAATTGTAGCGGTGCAGAAAAATCATCTGCTTGTTTGTGCTGTAAAATGGGATAAAACGGGTCGTTCTTAATCGCAATACCTAAGCTATTTAAATGCACACGCAGTTGGTGCTGCTTGCCTGTTGTAGGCTTTAATTCATATTTTGCCCATGTTTGATTATATTCAAGCAAACGAATTTCTGTTTCGCTGTTAGGTGTGCCTGCCACGACGTGCATCAAATAAAAAGGTTCACCTTTTTCCATGCGTAATTGCACAGTACATGGTAGTGACAAATTAGCTTGATAAGGCGCAATGGCATGGTAGGTTTTTTGCACCTGACGTTCTGCAAATAATTGCTGATACACCGCCCGAGTTTCTGGTTGTTTGGAAAACAGCACCACACCCGCAGTTTCGCGGTCTAAACGATGAATAGGCGTGAGCTGCTCATTCTGTGTTTGTTTTTTTAAGCGTACTAACAGGGTTTCTTGCACATATTGTCCTGTAGGACTCATAGTCAAAAAATGCGGTTTATCTACAACCAATAAGTGTTCATTTTCAAATAAAATTTGATGTTGAAAAGGCACAGCAACTTCATGTGCTAAAAAACGATAATAAAAAATATCCTGATGCGCGCTATAAGGTGTATCTAAACTTAAACGCTTGCCTTCGGCATCATAAACCAGACCATCCTCAAAGCGTTGCAGCCATTCCTGTGCAGAAATATGGGCAAACTGGGCACATAAATAACGAAAAATTGATTCAGGCTGTGTGCTTAATTTGGGTAAATGCAATTTGCTGGCGCTCACACCATCTAGCATGGGTGGAACAAAGGTGTTGGGATGAGTCGACTTCATCTGCAAATTACTCATATTCAGGTGGGAGAGTTTCTTTTTCATCATATTGAAAATAGCCTAAGCAGTTTGGGTGCTAAGCTTAACAATCTTGATTCATTGCCTTGTCTAAACTTGTTATAAATTGTCCACATTTACACAGTTTTATCCATCAGTACATAGGCTTTAAAGCAGTGCGATGCTATCATAATTGGTCTTTTGAATCATGTCGTGAGCGTTATGCAGTATTCATTTAATTTGGCTTTAAATAATGAGCAAGATACCCAAAATCTGGCGCAGGTTTTGGCAACGCATTTTCGGTCGGGTGTGATTTATTTAATTGGTGATTTAGGCGCAGGAAAAACCACTTTATCGCGTTATTTTCTACAGCATTTGGGGCATCAGGGCGCGGTTAAAAGCCCGACTTACACCTTGGTGGAACCTTATCAAATACAAGGACAAGATATTTTTCATTTTGATTTATATCGTTTAAATGATCCTTATGAATTAGAGCTGATGGGCATTCGTGATTATTTAGAAACCCCAAATGCCTTGTTTTTATTTGAATGGCCATCAAAAGGTGGCGATGAAATTCCGCCCGCAGACCTGATCATTGAAATTAAAAAATCGGAAGATGAATTAAGCCGTACTGCAACGCTAAGTTCGTCTTCGGTTGCATTACAACAAGCTTTGGAGCAACAATTTAATCATGCCTAATGATGTGTTAAATCTACGTCGGATCCACACGCTTGAACCTGCCTTAGCCAACCAAATTGCTGCAGGTGAGGTGATTGAACGTCCTGCCTCTGTGGTCAAAGAACTACTAGAAAACTCCATTGATGCAGGTGCAACCGAGCTAATTATTCGGGTGGCACAAGGCGGCAGTACACTCATTGAAATTATTGATAATGGTCGTGGCATTCATGCTGAAGATTTGCCTTTGGCGGTGACTCGTCACGCGACCAGTAAAATTCAAACGGCTGATGATTTACATGCTATTGTCAGTTTAGGCTTTCGTGGTGAAGCACTGGCATCAATTGCAGCAGTATCGCGTTTGACTTTGGTCAGTAGCCAAACTGAAGATGGTGTCGGTTATCAGGTCGAAGTCAATGGCACTGCCTTTGACCATCAAGATATTCAGGCCGTTGCTGCACAAAAAGGCACACATATTCGGGTACAGGATTTATTTTTTAATGTGCCTGCACGACGTAAATTCCTGAAAAAAGCGGGTACAGAATTCGGACATATTGAAGAAATTGTGCGTCGTTTGGCACTCACACATTTCGATATTCGTTTTGTTTTGGAACACAACGACAGCATCAAACTGAATTTACCCATTGCAGACAGTGGCGAATTGCGTTTTCAGCGCGTGCAGCAACTTTTAGGACGAAACTTTGTCGAAAATGCCTATTGGATAGATGCTGACAGTGTCACCATGCACTTATCAGGTTGGTTGGGGCATCCTTCCGATGCACGTTCACAAGCCGATCTGCAATATGTGTATGTGAATGGACGTATTGTAAAAGACAAGACCATCTCCCATGCTTTGCGTATGGCATACGAAGGTATTTTGCATGGACATCAACATGCTGCATATTTGCTATTTTTAGAAGTAGAACCTGAAAATATTGATGTCAATGTGCATCCGACCAAGCATGAAATTCGCTTTTTAAATCAGCGAGAAGTTCATGAGTTTGTAAGACATTACGCCAAAGAAACCTTAGCTCAATTTCAAACTGCAACAGCTGATCTTGCGACCGCAATGAAAGCCGACCCAGTAGAGCAGGCAGCACCTTATGTCGTACAACCACGTTACCAAGAACAATTTCAGCTGCACAAATCTGCGCAGACCAACCCTTTAAATTCATATGAACAAACGGTAGATGCAGATCACGTATCCAATCCAGCAGCATCGGGTACTGATTTACTTACCGAGTTTGATCGTAGCCATCCGCAAACTGTGCAATACGGCCAAGCGATGCAAGGCAGTTATCAAGGCTCACAACAACTGAATAATGCCTTAAAAAGCTATCTCGCACCTTTACGTGATGTCGACCCTCAAGATTCAACTAGCGTAGCGTATGAATCGACGACAGCTGTAGATGAACACCCGCTAGGGATTGCGATTGCACAATTGCACGGTATTTATATTCTGGCGCAAAATAGCGAAGGTTTGATTATTGTCGATATGCATGCAGCACATGAACGTATCGTTTTACAACAGATGAAAGCCGCTTGGGATAAACCTGAATTTTGGACTTCGCAGCAATTGTTGATCCCCAAAGTCATCAGCATTAGCCGTATGCAAGCCATGCGGGTGGATGATTTAAAAGAACAATTGGCACGATTGGGCTTGGAAATAGACCAATATGGTGATGAACAGGTCATTGTGCGCGGTGTGCCCGCGATTTTGCATAAGGCAGATTTTGCTGAGTTAATTCCTGAATTACTGGATGATTTAGATCCGAATGATGAAGCGCAAGCCTTGTTGCAAAAGCGTGATCATATTTTGGCAGGAATGGCATGCCATAGCGCAGTACGTGCACACCGAATGCTGAGCCTTTCTGAAATGAATGCCTTGTTACGTCAAATGGAACAAACTGAATTTGCCAGCCAATGTAATCATGGTCGTCCAACATGGCGTGCTTTTCCATTGGTTCAATTAGATAAACTTTTTGCTCGAGGAGAGTAGTGTTACATGTCAAAACAATTGCCGGTCATCAATTTAATGGGACCAACTGCAAGTGGTAAAACTGCTTTGGCATGTGAACTCTATGAACTAGGTCATTTTGAGCTAATTTCAGTCGATTCTGCGCTGGTTTATCGAGATATGGACATTGGTACAGCCAAACCAACTAAAGCGGAACAGGCGCGTTATCCGCATCATTTGATTGATATTATCAGCCCGCTTGAAGTGTATTCTGCTGCACAATTTGTCGAAGATGCCTGCGCCTTGATTGACGATATGCATGCGCGTGGCAAAACCCCAATTTTAGTGGGCGGAACCATGCTGTATTTTAAGGCATTGCTTGAAGGTTTATCTTCAAATTTACCCAGTGCCAATTACCAAGTACGTGCTGAAATTGAAGATAAAGCCGCGCGTGAAGGTTGGGAGGTTGTATATGCAGAATTATGTGCGGTAGATGCATTGGCGGGACAAAAGTTTAAAGTGTCCGATAAGCAACGTATTATTCGTGCTTTGGAAGTTTATAAATTAACAGGCACACCAATTACCCAACTGCAAGCAGAACAACCTAAAAATGTACCATATCGTTACACTTTTCATAACCACGCCTTAGTGCCTGATCGGGTAGAATTACATCAGCGTATTGAAAAACGCTTAGAGATCATGTGGGAAATGGGTTTTTTAAATGAGGTGCGTCATCTTATTGAAAAATACGATTTAGATGCAAATTTACCTTCCATGCGCTCTGTCGGTTATCGTCAAGCTTTAGAGTTTTTACAAAAAGGTGATGAAAGTCGCGGAAAAATGCAGGAAATGGAGGATAAGGCGCTATTCGCAACACGACAACTTGCGAAACGTCAATATACTTGGCTCAGATCGTTGCAAGAATCGCATAAATTTCACACATATTTTACGATAAAGCAGGCTCAAGAAGACTTGCGAAACTGCTACGGATAAAGCAAAATTTACACACTGTCTTTTTTATAATTTTTAATTGAAAAATAAAGATAGTTTTTGCGCTGATTTTTAATTATTTTTGGAGTTATAACATGTCTAAAGGTCAAACTTTACAAGATCCGTTCTTGAATTCTCTCCGTAAAGAACGTATTCCTGTTTCTATCTTCCTTGTGAACGGTATTAAGCTACAAGGCCATATTGAATCTTTTGACCAATATGTTGTTTTATTAAAAAATACGGTAAGCCAAATGGTTTACAAACATGCAATTTCTACAGTTGTTCCTGCACGTAATCCACGTCCTGCTGGTGCACCTGCTGGTGGTCAAGGCACAGGCTTTGGCGGTCAAGGCGGTGGCTTCGGTGGTCAAGGTGGTGGCTTCGGTGGTCAAGGCGGCTTCGGTGCTCAAGGTGGTGGCTTTGGCGGTCAAGGTGGCTTCGGTGGTCAAGGTGGTGGCTTCGGTAGTCAAGGTGGTTTCGGTGGTCAAGGCGGCGGCTTCGGTGGTCAAGGTGGCTTCGGTGGTCAAGGTGGCTTCGGTGGCGGTCAAGCAACTGGCGGTTTTGACAACGATTCTAAATTTGAAGAATCTTCAGAAGACGATAACAACCGTTAATTGATCTTCTTAAAAAACCTCTCGAAATGAGAGGTTTTTTTATGTCTATGGTTTTATCAAAGTCGTATTTTGGTAGTGGCTAAGATGAAGTGCATATGGTAAAAAAGCATAAAAAACCAGTGTTGCTACACTGGTTTTAATTTTGGAAATAGCAGAAAACTTAAGCTTAGTTTTTCTTGCGGTCTAAGCTTGGGTCTTTAATTTCTACAAAAGCATTGTTACGTGTTTCACGTAACCAGCTATCCAATTCAGTATCAAACTGGCGTTCACCTAGTATTTGACGTGCCATACGTTCTTGGTATTCACGAGTCATATCTTGCTGGCGTGTATCGGTCACTTGCAGTACATGCCAACCAAACTGGGTTTGGAATGGTGCGCTAATTTCACCTTTTGCAGTATTTTTCATTTGATTTTCAAATTCTGGCACCATCACGCCAGGATTCACCCAGCCTAGACTGCCGCCATCACGTGCAGAGCCAGCGTCATTAGAGAACGTCGCTGCTAAGGTTGCAAAGTCTTCACCCGCTTTTAAACGGTTGTGAATACTGTCAATCATGTGTTTCGCATTTTCAGGGCTTACGACTTCACTTGGCTGAATCAAGATATGTCGAGTTTGATATTGTGGAACTAGTGCACGTTGCTCAGTACTTTTGCGCTCCAGTAATTTTACGACATGAATACCATCACGGACTTCAATCAGTTCACTGGTTTGCCCCACATCTAATGGCGTAATACGTGCAGCAAGTTCCGCGGGAATATCGGTCAAGTTACGTAAACCCATGTCTGCAGACTGAACGGTTACACCATTGCCTGTATATTTTTTACTAATGGCTTGAATGTCATTGTTCTGCGCCAATTCAGCTTTGACTTGTTGCGCAACTTGTGCGGCATTTTCTGCTCCAGAAACACGCACATGCAAAATATGGACTTGGTTGCCTAAGGCAGCCTGACCTTGTGGGGTTTTCAGAAAGTTATCAACGTCTTGATCGCTAATTTGAATACGTGACATCACCACTTGCTGACGCAAACGATTCATAGCTAAATCTTCGGCAATACGATTACGTAAAAACGCATAACTGCCAGGAGATGATTTATCTAACTTTTGCTGAAAAGCCTCTAAGCTATTGCTTCCATTTTGCTGTGCAACTTTTAACACAGCTTCATTCAGGGATTTTTCATCAGCTTTAATGTTATAGCGTTTGACTTGTTCTAATTGCGCTTGGCGTACAATCAGTTGTTCTAAAGCTTGTTGTTCTAAAATGTGTTGTGGCGGAACAGGGCGCTTTTGCATTTCAAGTTGTTGTTTGAGTTCAACCACGCTTTGCGCTAAATCACTTTTTAAAATGACACTATTGTCAACTACAGCCACAATTTGATCATTCGCAGCAAATGCAGGCAGCGCTGCTGTCATGCAAAGTGCCAAGGTAGATGCTTTTAAAAATCGTTTTAACTGTTCTGTTTTCATTAACGTTGTGTCCAAGATTGATTAATTTTATTAAAACCTAAAATACGGTTTTCAAGTAAAGATGCAAGTTTATTATTGAAACTGCCTAAACCTTTTAAATTTAACTCTGCCATAATGGCACGTTTGGGTTTAACGCCCGCATCCGTCACATCATCCAAGTCGTTATAGTAAGAGCGTCCATAGACTGAAATGCCCCAACAGCAAGATTCATAATTCACCCCTAGCAAATATTCACGGGCGACGCTATGGTCTAGGTCGTATTGCGCATGACCTAAAATACGCCAGTTGTTGTGAATCGGCTGAATAAACGATGCCACAACTTGATCATAATGATCTTGACGGTTTGGAATAACACGACGGTTAATATAACCAAAGCTATATAAGTTGCCTTGATCACCCGTGTAAAGCATATTGACACTGCGCTGTGCATTGTCGCCATTTGACATCCATGCAGCATTGGCACCCACACTGAGGTTTTGACTTAGCTGACTGGTTAAGCTCACAATTGGCCCAGTACGGTTTTCCGTATTAAATTCGTCTTCGGTATTATCCAACGTGACACGACGATCTTCAAAGTAAAAACTTTGACCAATTCCTGCTCTAAGGCGTTCTAAACCAATTTCATCAAACAGGCTATAGCTTAAACCCAAAGACAAAAAGTTGTTGTCTTCTAAACGGTCATGACCATAGAAACGGTTTGGACTGAACAACTGGTCATAATTAATAGAAGCGGTTGCAGAGTCAAAATTCGGGTGGTCGTTTTGATTGCGGTACGGTGCATAGGCATAGAACGCGCGCGGGGTGATGGTTTGCAAGAAGCGACCATCTTTTTCAAAGGTAATCCCTGTATCTAAAGTGAATTGCGGAACAGTAACCGACTCACTTTCACTTGAAGAATTATATTGATCTAGCGCGTTTCGAGTGTCTTTGTCGTAGAAGGTGTTGATGTTACGTAACGATACTTCAGGAATTACAAATGACCACGGGTTACGGTAGTTGTAACGTACTGCAAACTCATTATAAATACGTGTACCACTAGGTTCGCCTACATCCAATGCGCCAATATCTTTTTTGAAGTAAGCCGTGTCGTTATTAAATTCGACTTGGAAGCCTTGAGGATTGCCCGTTTTATAGTTCAATAAGAATTGGGGTAAACGTGCATAAGGACGTTTTTCATATTCAATAGATGGATCAAGGGTTTGGAAATCTTCAACTTTGAGCTGTGCTTTTAAACCCGGAATGCCGTTACGATAGTTAAGTTCCCAAGCACGACGTAAATTAAGATCGGTTTTGGAGTTAGGATTATTATTTAAATCGGCAAAGTAATCTTTGTCCGAAGCATAGTTATATTCAAGATTGGTTGAAAACTGATTGTTAATTTGCCAGTTGTGTAAAAAGTGCAAGTCTTTACGGTCTTGGTCATAATATTTGGCATCTGAAGCTAAATAACCACCCCAGATTTGGCCTGAACCAAAATTTTCGGTTAAATAACGGAATTCTCCCTCTAGCATTGCACCACGATCGCCAATATAACGCGGGCTAACGGTTGCATCGTAATTAGGTGCTAGGTTCAAATACACAGGTACAGAAAGTTCGACACCACCATCATTGGTAAAACCAAAACTTGGGGTCAAAATACCTGTCGTGCGGCGGTCGTCAATCGGAAAGTTAAAATAAGGCACAGCCATGACCGGTACATTTTTTACATATAGTTTTGTACCGCGTGTTTCACCGCGTCCAGTTTCCTGATTGAGCTTAATTTCGTTGGCTTGAATTTTCCAGGTTGGCGCTTGCTCGGGTGGGCAGGTGCTGTAGGTGGCGTTATTGAGTACCATGGTATTGGTTGAGGTACGTGCAATTTTTTCTGCCATGCCATGCGCATGCTGTTCTTCAGCAATATAAAAACTGTTATTTAAATCGCCTTGCTGAGTTTTAAGGTTGTAGTTAATTTCATCACTTTGCGCAAGTAAACCAGCTTGTGCCATTTGTACACGACCTTCGGCTTTGGCAAAGGTTTGGGTTTGATCAATGGTAATTTTATCGGCGCGAATTTGACGGCCTTGCTGGTCAATCAGGACATTGCCTTCCAAGACGGAATCGCCATTTGGGTCATAGTGACCATAATCGGCAGTAACGGTAGAGGTCGCTTCTGCAGCATCTACGGCAACGGTGCTTGAGCTGATAGGCGTTAGCCATGCACCTTCACAATAGGCAGAACTTTGAGTGTGCCCAAATTGTTGTTGTGCTTCAGGTGCAGCTTTATCAACATAATATTGCTCAAAGAACTGCTGCCCAGGATAAGCTTCCTGAATGGTGTGTTTAAGCTGCTGGTTATTGAGATTTGTGACAGATGAAGTCTGATCTGTGGTCTGCGCATAGCTGGAAACAGAGTGACCACATAACAGAGTTAAGACCGCAGTCGCTAAAGGATTAAATTTAAACTGATGCTTCATTTATCTCATCAACCAAGAATGCTTAATCGCAATTAATTATTGTCGCATCATAGAGAAAAAGCGCAGAAGTAGCTACACTTAGCACTTTAAAAACTCAGCCTGTATTAGAATTTATTGCAAATGAATACACAACGCGAACAATTGATACAAACATGGATAACATCTGTACTTGGTTCAGATCAATTTGAAACTCATTTTTTAGCAGGCGATGCAAGTTTTCGTCGTTACGCACGAATCAAGTTGAATAATAAAACATTTATGCTCATGGATGCACCACCAGAAAAAGAAGATTGTGGTCCTTTTGTGTCGATTGATGAATTTTTTGCTGCCCATGGCGTGCGCGTGCCAAAAATTGTAGCCAAAGACCTGACACAAGGCTTTTTGTTGCTTGAAGATTTTGGTGATGTCTTGTTATCCACCTTGCTGAATGATCAGACTGTAGATGACTACTATGCGCAGTGCTTTAAGCAGTTAATTCAATTACAAGATATTGATGGCACTGCACATTTCCCTGAGTATTCCTATGACAAACTCATCAGTGAAATGGAATTGCTCACCGATTGGTTATTGCCTGCCTTACAGATTCAGCCAAGCGCAGAAGAAAGTGCCTTAATTAAACGTACTTTTGCTATTTTAGCCAATGCAGCTGTGGCACAGCCGCAAGTGATTGTGCATCGTGATTTTCATAGTCGTAACTTAATGAAAGTAGGCGATGACACGGAACTTGGTGTGATTGATTTTCAGGATGCGGTCATTGGTGCAGATACATACGACTTAATTTCGATTACCCGTGATGCTTATGTGCAGTGGAATGCTGAGCATGTGTATCGTTGGTTTAAAATGTTCTATGACTTGTTGCCAGAAGCATCTAAGCAAGATCGTAATTTTGAACAATTTAAAAAAGATGCCGATATGATGGCGATTCAGCGTCATATCAAAATTTTAGGTATTTTTGTGCGCCTGTTTGAACGTGATGGCAAATCGGGTTATCTCAAAGATTTACCGCGCGTGATGTGGTATTTACTTGAAGAAAGTAAACCTTATCCAGAATTACAACCATTTATGCACTTTATTCACACGACAGTAATGCCAAAATTTACAGCCAAATATGGTCAGTATGAGGTGGTTGCCTAAATGAAAGCCATGATTCTTGCTGCAGGCATGGGTAATCGTATGCGTCCTTTAACGTTGCATACACCTAAGCCATTATTGGAAGTCGGTGGTAAGCCTTTAATTGTGTGGCACATCGAAAAATTACAAAAGATGGGTGTGCAGGAAATTATCATCAATACGGCATGGTTGGGTGAAAAACTTGCAGATGCTTTGGGTGATGGTTCGCAATTTGGTGTGAAAATTTTGTGGTCGCATGAAGGCGAAGGCTTAGAAACTGCAGGTGGCATCATCAATGCGTTGCCATTATTGGGCAATGAACCTTTTATATTGGTGAATGGCGATGTTTGGACCACCATGGATTTTGCGCCACTATTAAATGTGCAGCTTGAAAACGACTTGGGACATTTGGTTTTGGTGGAAAATCCAGTACAGCATCCTCAAGGTGATTTCACTCTGGCTTCAAACAAAGCCTATACTTTTGAGCAAGCACGCTCGGGTGAAAATCTGACTTATAGTGGCGTAGCGGTGATGCATCCGCAAATGTTCGTCGGTTTAGAATCTGGTAAGCGTCCGCTTGCACCATTGCTTAAACAAGCCATGCAGCAAGAAAAAATTTCAGCACATAAATTACAGGGTGTTTGGGTGGATGTTGGTACTCCTGAACGATTAAATGCTTTAGATCAACAAATTCAGCAGGGGGTGTACGCTTAAGTGAATATTCACTAAGCATTCGCCCCTATGACTGTAACTATAAATCGGTATACTTCCATTAACTTTTTCGAGATGTGAATTGTGATGCATTCGTTTTTTCAGGAACTCAAGCAAGGTAGTCAGGCTTTAGGTTTAGAACTCAGTGATGAGGCTTTAAATTTATTACTCAAATACCAAGATGCTCTGGTGCTATGGAATAAAGCGTACAACCTCACTGCAATTCGTGACCCGAAAGAAATGCTAGTTAAGCATTTGCTAGATAGTCTGAGCATCCTCAAAGATTTACCTGCAGGTCGTTTATTGGATATTGGGACAGGCGGCGGTATGCCAGGCATGATTATTGCCTTGTGTCAGCCTGAGCGCGATTGCGTGTTATTGGACTCGAATGGTAAAAAGATTCGTTTCTTAAAACAGTTTATTGCCGATTTAAAACTGAAAAACGTCGTGGCAGTTCAGACCCGTGTTGAAAATGAAGACAGCATCCGCGAGTTAGGTCAGTTTGATGTAATTACCAGTCGTGCTTTTGCATCTTTAACTGACTTTGTAGCCGCGTCAAAACCATTTATGCATGAGCAAAGTATTATTGCATCTATGAAAGGTTTGATTCCTGCCGATGAAGTAGAGGCATTGAAAGATCAGTTTAGCTGTGAAATTATCGAGCTTAAAGTTCCGCGCTTAGACGAACAACGTCATTTACTTTTATTAAAACGTATCTAATTTTCAAAGGACTGGGGTGATCATGGCACAAATTATTGCGATTGCGAACCAAAAAGGTGGTGTCGGAAAAACCACAACCGCAGTAAATTTGGCAGCATCTTTGGCTGTTTTGAAAAAGCGCATTTTATTGGTCGATATGGACTCACAAGGCAATGCCACCATGGGTTCAGGCATTCAAAAAAATGATTTGCTGTATTCAGTGACCGATGTATTGTTGGGCGAAGTGCCGATTGAAACCGCAATTAGCAAGGCAGAAGTTGGTTATAAAGTCTTGGGTGCCAATCGTGATTTGGCAGGGGTTGAATTGGTGATTGCTGAGCAAGAAGGGCGCGAGTTTATTTTGCGCAATGCCTTGCAAGAAGTTGCCAAAGACTTTGATTATATTATTGTCGACTGTGCACCAAGTTTAAGCTTAATTACAGTAAACGCTTTAGCAGCAGTGCAAAGTGTGATCATTCCAATGCAGTGTGAATATTACGCACTTGAAGGTTTGGCTGACCTGACGCAAACCATTGACCGTATTCAACAAGCACTCAATCCTGATTTAGAAATTATTGGTGTATTACGCACCATGTATGATGCGCGCAATGCCTTAACCCGTGACGTGTCTGAAGAATTATCGCACTATTTTGGTAAAAAATTATACGATACCGTGATTCCGCGTAATGTACGCTTGGCAGAAGCACCTGCACACGGTTTACCCGTCATTTATTTTGAAAAAAGCTCGAAGGGTGCAGTTGCCTACCTGAATTTAGCAGCTGAAATGTTGAAAAAAAGCAAAGTGAAAAAAGGAAGTAAAGCATGACCACAAAAAAACGCGGATTAGCCAAAGGTCGTGGTTTGGATGCCTTATTGGGGTCAATCCAGAAAGAAAAATTACAACTTGAAGTGCAATCTTTAGATCATGGTCAGCTAAAACAAATTGATGTCAGTTTATTAAAACGTGGTGAATATCAACCGCGTCGCTTTATTCAAGAGCAAGATTTACAGGAATTGGCGGCATCTATTGAAAAACATGGTGTAATGCAGCCAATTGTGATTCGTCCGATAGATGACGAACAACATCCTTATGAAATTATTGCAGGTGAGCGTCGCTGGCGTGCTGCACAGTTGGCAGGTTTAACTGAAATTCCTGCAATTGTGCGTGATTTGACCGATCAGGTCGCGATTGCTTTGGCATTAATTGAAAACATTCAGCGTCAAGATCTCAACCCAATTGATCAGGCAATGGCGTTACAACGCTTTCACGATGAGTTTGGCTTGAGTCATCAGGAAATTGCCGAAACAGTAGGTAAAGCACGTACCACGGTCAGTAATTTATTGCGTTTACTCACTTTGGCTGAGCCTGTTAAAGAGTTGATGCAGCAAGGCTTGCTAGATATGGGTCATGCACGTGCTATTTTAACTTTGAAAGCTAAAGATCAGCTCAAAGTCGCGCAGCATGTAATTGAAAAGAATTTATCGGTACGTCAAACCGAACAGTTGGTACGTGACTTTAATGCGCCAAAACAAGAAAAGCCGAAAACGGCTATAGCGCCTGATATTCAACAACTCACGCAACGTCTTTCTGAGCGTTTTAGTGCAGATGTTAAAATTGATTATAACAAGCAAGGTAAGGGCAAATTGACCATCAGTTATCACTCTCTGGAAGAGCTGGATGGTATTTTAAATATTTGCCTGTCCGATTAATTTTAATTCGTATTTTATTGGGGAAAAGCGAATGTGGGAATTGGTAAAAGCAGGTGGCTGGCTGATGCTGCCGTTGGTATTGTGCTCGGTATTTACCGTTGCAATTACCATTGAGCGTTTTATGCGTTTAAAGAGAGCAGGTATTTTGCCCAATGCGTTGTTGCTCAACCGCGGGCAAAGTTTAGCGACTGTGTTGCAACAACTGAATCAAAGTGCCAACTTAAAAAACAGTACATTAGGCCGTATTTTTGAGGCGGGTGCGCGTAACAAACAACAATCAGAACACTATGCGCGTGCACAAATGGAAGCGACAGCTTCACAAGAAATTGGTTATTTAGAAAAAAATATCAACTTCTTGGGTACGCTCAGTGCAGTTGCGCCATTATTGGGTTTATTGGGTACAGTGCTTGGGATTATTGAATCATTTTTAGTGATTGATGTGGGTGCAAGTAATCCAACCTTAATGATTCCAGGGATTTCTAAAGCCTTAATTACCACTGCTGCAGGTATGTTAATTGCAATTCCAGCCTTATTTGCCTATCGTTATTTTCAGCGTTTGGTGCAAGAATATACTGCTGAGTTAGAGCAGCAAGCGACTTTGTTTCACGCAGGATTATTTCATCAGAGTCAACCTAATCAGCTTGATGCGGATGTGCAAGATGTGAAAAAAGTAAGCTAAGGTGAGTTTATGAAATTCAAACGCTCGCAAGTTGAAGATATTTATATTAACCTGACTCCAATGATTGACTGTTTACTGTTCATCTTGGTGTTTTTGTTGCTTTCGACCACATTTAACCAATTTAGCCGTATGAATTTAACTTTGCCAGATGCGCAAGGCGTACCACCAAAATCTTATGAACATAAAATTGAAGTCGTGGTAGATTCTTCAGGGCATTATTCTGTCAATGGTCAGGCACTTTCGACTAAGGAAGTGGCAGATTTAAGCACAGCAATTAAACAAATTTCTCAAGATCGACACGATTTAATGTTTATCATTGCTGCAGATGCCAAAGCCACTCATCAAGATGTGATTCGAGTGATGGATGTCGCAGGACAACTTGGTTTCGTCAACATCAATATCAGTACGAAAGTCCCAACTCGAGGTTATTAGTGAAGAAGGATTTACAGGTCTATCGCCGTCTTCTGAGATATTTGCTCCCATTTTGGGGCTTGGCAATCTTGGTGATTATCGGTTTCGCCATTAATGCAGCCACAGAAGTATCTGTGGCAAAACTCTTGGAAAAAATTATTAATGCCATTCAAGAGCGTGACCAATCTTTCACTACACTATTTCCGCTATTAGTCATTGCGTTAATGTTTTTCCGTGGTTTGGGAACTTTTATTGGCGGTTACTATACCGCGGTGATTTCACGTAATTTGGTATTTAATATCCGTCAGGAAGTCTTTGCTAAATTGCTGCGTTTACCTGCACAGTATTACTTAGACAATACCAGCGGGCACATTACCGCCAAAATTATGTATAACGTAGAACAATTGACCGCTGCATCTACAGAGTCGCTGCGTACATTGGTACAACAGGGTTTGATTACACTCGGCTTGCTCGGCTATTTGCTGTATACCAACTGGCGTTTGACCCTCTGTATTTTGGTATTTGGCCCATTAATTGGCTTGCTGATTCGTAAAGCTGCAAAACGCATGCGTCGTTTATCTATTCAAGTACAAGACACCATGGGGGATGTAAACCACGTGGTGCAAGAAACGGTGAATGGTAATTTGGTCGTCAAAGGTTTTGGTGGTCAGACCTATGAACAAAGCCGATTTAAAGAAAACTCTTTAGAAAACCTGCGTCGTGGTTTAAAGATGGTGGCAGTGCAGCAATTGAACAGCCCTGTGGTGCAGTTCATTATGTCCATTGCTTTGGCAATTATTATCTGGATTGCCTTACGCCCAGAAATTCTACGTGATATTTCAGCAGGCGAGTTTGTAGCCTACATTACTGCCGCAGGTATGTTGAGCAAACCAATTAAAGCCCTTACCGATATTAATGAAAAATTACAACGCGGTTTGGCAGCAGCGCATTCGGTTTTTGAATTGCTCGATATGCCTGAAGAAGATAATCACGGGACGCTTACACCAGACTTAAAAGGTAATTTGCAATTTAAGAATGTGAATTTGGTGTATTCCGATGGGCATCATGCCATTCATGATTTTAATCTGGATGTCAAAGCAGGTGAAACTGTGGCTTTAGTTGGGCGTTCAGGTGCGGGTAAAACCTCATTGGTCAATCTGTTGGTACGTTTTCAGGAAGTATCTTCAGGGAAAATTTTGTTTGATCAGCATGATATTCGTGACATTGAGCTGAATAGCCTGCGTTCACAAATTGCTATGGTCAATCAGCAAGTGGTATTGTTTAACCGTACGGTGCGTGAAAATATTGCCTATGGTCAGCTTGAAGGTGCGAGTGATGAAGCAGTGATTGCTGCAGCCAAAGCGGCTTATGCACATGACTTTATTATGGCTTTACCGCAAGGCTACGACACAGCATTAGGTGCGCAAGGCTTGAATTTGTCTGGTGGTCAGCGACAACGTATTGCCATTGCACGTGCAATCTTGAAAAACGCACCAATTTTAATTTTAGATGAAGCCACCAGTGCTTTAGACAATGAATCTGAATACTTTATTCAACGTGCATTTGATGCGGCCATGCAAGACCGTACCACCATTGTCATTGCACACCGTTTATCTACCATTGAAAATGCTGACCGTATTGTGGTGATGGATCAGGGGCGTATTTTAGAACAAGGAACTCATCAGGAACTCATAGCGCAAAAAGGCGCGTACTTCCAGTTGCATCAACGTAACTTCGAGGAACATTAACTCATGGCTTTGGCACAATTTATTCAGGACGCTTGGCAGCAACAGGCCAAATGGCTGGTTGTGCTTAGACCCTTGTCTTTATTGTACCGTGGTTTGAGTTTGCTCAATCAAAACTTATATCGTTCAGGTATTAAAACCGCTTATACCGCGCCCGTACCTGTGATGGTGATTGGCAATATTACTGTGGGTGGCAGCGGCAAAACCCCTTTGCTGATTCACTTGGTCAAATATCTACAAAGTTTAGATGTTTGTGTTGGCGTGATTAGCCGTGGTTATGGCGGAAAAGGCCCATTTCCAGCCTATGTCAGCATTGACGCTAATGTTGACGTAGTGGGCGATGAACCGACTTTGATTGTGCAATCTACAGGCGTACCGATGGCTGTGGGGCCAAATCGTCAAAAAAGTATTGAATTGTTACTTGCACAGCATGAATTGGATTTAATTATTAGTGATGATGGTTTGCAGCATTTGGCTTTAAACCGTCAATTGGAATGGATTGTTTTAGATAATAATCGTGGTTTGGGTAACGAGAAAATATTGCCCGAAGGTTATTTGCGTGAACCAAAATCTCGATTAGAGCATGCCACGGTGATTGAACATGCAGCGCAACCGAGTTCTGAATTAAATATGCATTTGGCCGTTGCAGCGCCATACTTATTGCATCCCGCACAAGAATTAATTTTTGATCCGACCCAAAATTTTTATGCTGTCGTGGGCATTGGCTTTCCTGAGCGGTTTTATAAAACTTTAGAGTCGATGGGTGTGACCCAATTTCAATGTCATGAGTTTCCAGACCATCATGACTATGAAATTACCGATTTGCAGTTTGAAGACTCGCAACCGATGATTACCACAGAAAAAGATGCGGTCAAGTTATTGCCCCTGTTAAAGCAATATCCAGATTTTCAGCGCGAAATTTGGGTTGTACCTGTAGATGCAGTATTGTCATCGGCCTGCTATGTCACCTTACATCAACAATTGAAACAATTGGGTTTAAACCTGCCTGAAAGACCATGATAAGGAAAATTATGAAGCACATTGTTATCCCTGCACGTTATGCCAGTTCACGCCTGCCAGGCAAACCTTTACTGGAAATTCATGGTCGTGCCATGATTTTACGTGTGGTTGATCAGGCAAAAAAAGTGGCAGGTTTTGATGACTTGTGTGTGGCGACCGATGATGCTCGTATTGCAGAATTATGCCGTGCCGAAGGTGTAGATGTAGTGCTGACTTCGGCAGACCATCCATCAGGTACAGATCGTTTAAGTGAAGTGGCGCGCATTAAAGGTTGGGATAAAAACGATATTATCGTCAATGTGCAGGGCGATGAGCCACTTTTGCCTGCGCAATTGGTGCAACAAGTGGCGCAGTTGTTAGAAGCTCAACCTGAATGCTCGATGTCTACGCTATGTGAGCCGATTCAGCAACTAGATGAATTTACTCGCGACAGCATTGTTAAAGTGGTCATGTCTAAACACAATCAGGCTTTGTATTTTAGCCGTGCCACGATTCCTTATGACCGTGATGGTGCGAAAGCAGCGACACCACAATTGCATGCACATGCGTATCGCCATTTAGGTTTGTATGCGTACCGTGTGGAATTGCTGCAAGAATATGTGACTTGGGAAATGGGAACATTGGAAAAGCTGGAAAGCCTAGAGCAATTGCGTGTCTTGGAAAATGGACATCGTATTGCCATTGCAGTTGCAGAAGCCAATTTACCACCGGGTGTAGATACCCAAGCAGACTTAGACCGTTTAAATGCAATGGATATTGCCCATTTTGAGTAAGTGAATCACCGACCATGCAATGTGATGTAATTGGACAAGTATATCCTTGGCAGCAACAAGTTTGGGAAAACCTGACAGGGCGATTTCCCAAAATGGGGCATGGTTTATTGTTTTTTGGCAAACAGGGTTGTGGTAAAGAAGCCTTTGCACAGCAATTTGTGGCTTGGATTTTATGCCAACAGCGTGATGTGCAGTCACAGCCTTGTGGTGAATGTAGCAGTTGTCAGTGGTTAAAATCAGATACACATCCGAATTATGTCTATATCAGCACCGATGAAGAGAATAAAAAGCAAAACGCGAAAATTAAGATCGAGAAGATCCGTGATTTATTACCTTTTGTCCAGCAAACGGTAGATGGCTGGCGGGTGATTGTGATTGAACCTGCTGAAGCCTTAAATATTGCATCTTCCAATGCGTTGCTGAAAACCCTCGAAGAACCGGGAGATCGCATCGTGATTATTTTGCTGGCAGATCATTATCTTAAATTACCTGCAACCATTCGTAGCCGTTTGCAGCACTTTGCATTAGACCGTATTGATGCTGCACAGGCTACGGCATATTTGCAGCAGCATTTGCCCGATTTAGATGCAGACAAACAACAATTGTTGATGAATTTGTCTAATCAAATGCCGTTGCAGGCTTTGCAGTTGGCACAGACAGAATGGCTAGAACAGCGTACAGATTTTCTCAAAGACTGGTCTAAACTGGTAACGCAAAAAAATATGCCGATGGCAATCGCAACCAAGTGGAACAAGGCGCTGAGCTTTACTGATTTTAGTCAGATGTTTGAATACTTGTTGTGTGATTTAATTTGTGTCAAGCTAAATCAAAGCATTAAAAATTTGGATTTAAGCACCGCTTTGCAGCATTTGGCTGAACAATATGACTTAGAAAGTCTGTTTGGTTTATATGCAGAATTACAGCAAGCCAAGCCAATGCTTGAGCAAAACGTGCAAAGTAATCTAGTGCTTGATCAATTATGTATTAAGTTGATGAATATTTAAGGGGAACATGATGCAACCACGTATGGGCGGTATTATTCAGGCCAATATTCCTGATGTCGAAACGCTATATTTAAGTTATATGCCATACGTTGTGGGCGGTGGCTTATTTGTACCCTCAAAACAACCTGTAAAAATGGGTGAAGAAATCTTCGTGCTTGCAACTTTGCCTGAACAATCACAAAAAATTCCACTTACAGGAAAAGTCATCTGGATTTCGCAAAAGCAAAACGGCATCAAATTGCAGGGCTTTGGCATTCAACTGAGCGGTGAAAAAGGCGTTTATTACAAATCTGAAGCCGAAAGAATCCTTGCGGGGCTTAAGTCTGACAACCGTAACAGTTACACTATGTAGGTTGTTTGCTTTTAGGAAAAAATCGTGTTTGTAGATACACATTGTCATTTAACGATGTTGGATTTAAGCCCTTATGATGGTGACTTAGATGCAGCAATTGCACAGGCACGCCTAGCGGGGGTGTCTAAAATTATGGGTATCTCTGTCGATTTAGACGATCATATTGCATTGTCAAAAATTGCAGCACGCCATGCCGATGTCGGTTATAGCGTGGGTGTGCATCCTTGTGAAAATGCTGAAAATATGGCGCGTGCCACCACCGAGCAACTGATTGCTTTGGCACAAGCAGACAAAGTCTGGGCTTTGGGCGAAACAGGTCTAGATTATTTTCACAGTACCGATTTTGTCGCAGAGCAAAAAGCCTGTTTTGCACGGCATATTCATGCGTCACAAGCTGTAAAAAAACCTGTGGTGGTACATACCCGTGCTGCCAAGCAAGATACAGTAGATATTATCCGTGCAGAAAAATCGACACATGGTGTATTACATTGCTTTACTGAAGACTGGGCAACCGCCAAAGCGGTGTTAGATTGCGGTTATTATGTGTCGTTTTCAGGCATTGTTTCCTTTAAAAATGCACAAGATTTACGTGATGTGGCTAAGCAAGTACCTTTAGACCGTGTCTTAATTGAAACTGATAGTCCATATTTGGCACCTGTGCCATATCGCGGTAAGACAAATGAGCCAAAATACGTTCCGTATGTAGCCAAAGCCCTAAGTGATGTATATGATAAGTCCTTAGAGGAAATGGCTTTCATAACAACACAAAACTTTGAAAACCTGCTCAAAGGACATTAATTTGCATGGTGGAATGATGCAAAAATTTAATGTTCTGGTGATATATTAAAAATTTCAATTGATTGAATAGTGAAAAGAGAGTTTATCGGGTGAAGATGGATCGTCAGGCTCAGTTTCGAGCAAGAGAAACGTTAATTTTCCAAGTGGCAGAGCAGTTGCTTTTGGAAAATGGTGAAGCAGGAATGACCCTTGATGCTTTGGCAGCAGAACTGGATTTGGCCAAAGGTACTCTATATAAACACTTTCAAAGTAAAGATGAACTATATATGTTGCTCATTATTCGTAATGAGCGCATGTTGCTAGAAATGATTAAAGATGCGGAAAAACAGTTTCCTGAACATCTAGCATTTTTTATGCTGCATCACTTACATCATCCTGAACGTACTGTGCTTTTTCATCAAATTGAAGAACGCCTTTCTACAACGGGTGTTGGCATTGGCTTGTTGTTTAGTGAACTATATCAGGTTCGTAAAAGCCGATTACGCATCATTATCCGTATGACTGAACAATATTTGGAATCTATTAATAGTCAGATGGAAGTGCGTGATTATCTGGCTTCAATTTGGGCACTTACGCATGGTGCGGCAGCCATTTTAAACTCAAGTTTCTATCAGCGTTATTTAGGTTCGCGGGATACTTTACGTGTGGCCTATATCGATCAAGCGTTGGCGATGCCCAAACAAGCACAATCTTTCGAGCAATTGAATTAATACGCTATGAACACACCACTGTCTTCGGTTCGCGGTTTTACGCTCATTGAATTGATGGTGGTGATAGTCATTATGGCGATTATGGCATCGCTGGTTTTAATGAATATTGGCGGTGTCGATCAGCGTAAAGCTATGCAGGCGCGGGAAGTGTTTTTATTGGATTTGCGTAAGCTGAATCGTGAAGCCAATGATCAAGCGCGTATTTTTGCACTCAATTTGCATCAAGCAACCGATGTTTCAGCTGCGCGTTATGATGTGTTGGAATATCAGCCTTATGCCACAGAACAACAATTAAGCCTACAAAATAATCAAAAATGGCAAAGCTATAGCGAATTTAAAAGAAGAACTTTACCTGAACAAGTTTCTATCCAAATTTTATCTTTAGAACAAAGCTATCCAAATGCTAACAACAGTGAGTTGTTGCAAGGTAATGTGCCTGCACTGATTTGGCTGGGCAATGGTGAAGCCAAACCTGTGCGTATTCAGTTCTATTTAGAACAGCGTCCTGTGGGTGCGGAAATAGAGGTCGATCATTTAGGAAAAATCCATGAAAGCTAAAGGATTTACACTACTTGAAGTTATGGTGGCTTTGGCAATTTTTGCAACAGCAGCTATGGCAATGACCAAAGTGGCGATGCAATATACCCAATCCACCGCCAATGCAATTTTAAGAACCAAAGCACAATTTGTGGCTTTGAATGAAGTGGCATTGATGGAAATGAATCGGCAATGGTTAAGTGGAACAGAGTCAAAGCAAGTGACACAACAGGGCGAAACATGGCAAATTGACAAGTCCACACAGCCAACCATTAGTCCGAATGTGCAACGTGTCGATCTTCAAATCAGTTTATATAATCAAGACACAGGACAAGTTGAAGCAGGAGTGACTTCTTTGGTGTTTTTTAATGCCCGTGAGCAGCAATCATGAGTACAAAGAAAGGCTTCACTTTAGTTGAGTTGCTAGTCGCTATTGCAATTTTTGCAGTGCTGTCTGCTTTGGGTTGGAAAGTATTTGATTATCTCGCCAAAGTCAAAGATCGCAATGCGATGCATGAAGCCAATTTAGAGCAGTTGCAAGAAAGCTATCAACAAATTTTACGTGACACGATGCAGGCTGTTCCATTAACAGCCAATGTTAAAGGGCAGCAACAACCTGCTTTAGTTTTACAAAATGGACGCTTTAATTTCAGTAAAACAGGGGTGACCGATCCTTTGCAGCAGGGTATTTCACCCCATGAGCGTGTTGAATATCAATATCGTGCCGATGAAAAAAAATTGTATCGTTTAAAATATCGTAATTTGCATCAAACGGGCAATGATCAGCCTGAGTCGAGCGTGATGTTGGATGAAGTTGAAGCCTTTGAGATTATGGTATTGAATCCAAATGAATTAAGTAGTTGGCCTGAAAGTAGTGTCGATTCGCAACAAACTGAACAATTAAGACTGCTTCCGAAAGGAATAAAAATAAATTTAACCGTGCGTGACGTGCAATATGAATGGATATTTAGCTTATTGCAGACTGATTTTTTAAAGAAGAAAGACAATTAAAGGCACAATGGCATGTATTCGAAATCGACTCAGCGCTTAGGTAGCATCATCAAATCACAACAAGGCATCGCCTTGATTACGATTTTGATGTTGGTTGCTTTAGCCACGATTTTGGCAGCGACCATTGCCAAGCGGCAAATGTACACCAGTGAAAATACCGCCTATTTGATGCGTCAAAATCAGGCATTGTTATATGCCAAAAGTGCCGAAGTATTTTTTGCAGAATTACTGCAAGATGATGCTGAAAATGCTGGTCAAGTTGATCATTTACAAGAGAACTGGGCAAAACCGATGCCGCCATTTCCAGTCGAAGATGGTTATGTATCGGGCGTATTGCAAGATGAGTCGGGGAAATTTAATTTAAATAGTTTGCTGACAACCGAAGATCAAGTGAACGAAAAAGCAAAAAAATATTTTGAAAAGCTGTTGCAGCGTGTTGGGCTACCTGCTCAATTAAGTGAAGCCGTGATTGACTGGCAAGATGCAGATGATGAGCCGAGTGGTGCAATGGGTGCAGAGTCGAGTTATTACCAAGGTTTAGCAATTCCTTATTTACCGCCCAATAGCTTATTTCACAGCGCAGAAGAATTAAAACAAGTCCGTGGTTTTGAAGGTACGAAGTATCAGCAAATTGCGCCTTATGTGAGTGCCTTGCCAAAACGGGATACCACTATCAATATTAATACCGCACCTGCTTTGGTTTTGGCGAGCTTAGATGAAAAACTGGATGTGGTTGTAGTGCAAAATCTACTTGATCGTCGTAATGCCAATTTGGAACACTTTAGCAATGTAAACGCTTTGTGGGAGTTAGATGGCTTTCAAGCTGTCGATAGCGCGATACGCAATGAATTTACAGGTTTATTGGGTGTACAATCACATTATTTTAAAGCCAAAATTGAAGTGGTATTGGGCGAGCGCAAACGTCAATTTAGCAGTGATTTGGTGCGTAGTGAAAAATCTGTCAATGTTAGTGGGCGAAGTCTGACGCCATTTTAAGTATCATCATTAACCTTGTGCTGCTATTTAGATGTAAATGCATTGCATGTCTGTGCTGAAACTGATCATTACGATTTTTGTCTGGCAATCTGTGGGCTAAAATTGGCTTATTGTTCACGTTTTGCATTATACTTAAAAAGAATATCCCCCAAATATTTTGATGACGTTAAGACCCATGTTAATTCGAAAGTTATTTAAGTTTGAAAATGCGCATATTGTGCGTAATTGCACTTCAGACCGCTGTAAGCGCTCGATTCATGGTCATAGCTATAAAGTAGAATTGTTACTGAAAGCTTCAAAACTCGATCATGGACAAATGGTGTATGACTTTGGTTTGCTTAAAGATGTAATCAAAGAATTATTTGATGCTTTTGATCATGCCATTTGTTTTTGGGAGCAGGACGATCCTGCATATATTCAAGCCTGCAAAACGTTCAGCGCACGTTGGGTTTCTTTACCAGTATCGCCATCGGCAGAGCAGTTTTCACGTATTTTCTTTTATTTGGCACAGCAAGTTTTGGCATCGACCATCACACAAAATGGGGAGGGTGATGTAGAGGTCTATTCTGTAATTGTGCATGAAACCGATACTGGCTATGCACAAAGCTTTTTGGAAGATATTGAAAATGCGCAGATGGGATTGCTGAGTCTGGATCAAATTCATTTCTCTGAGCAAGTACAGACAGAGTGGTCAGACCCACAAATGTATGAAAAATTAAAACAGGGGATGACATTCCAAAACCCGAATGTCGAGTTACAAGTTAAACTTTAAATCACATCATTAGACATCAACAAGGATTGATAGCGGTATGTCTTTTACTGAGCAGCAATATGCGAGCTTAAATAAAGTTCAGTTAGATGAGAGTTGGAAATACAATCTAGCTGAATTTTTATTGAGTCCACAAATGGATGCGCTACGCGATTTTTTGTTGCAGGAAAAACAACAGAATAAGGTGATTTATCCACCAAGTTCACTGATATTTAATGCTCTAAATACCACGCCTTTAGATCAGGTGAAAGTCGTGATTATTGGGCAAGACCCTTATCATGGACCTAATCAGGCACATGGACTTAGTTTTTCTGTACAAAGAGGGGTTGCATTGCCACCATCTTTGCGTAATATTTTCCATGAGTTACATACAGATTTAGGTGTGCCTATTCCAAGACACGGTGATTTAACGCATTGGGCAGAGCAAGGGGTATTGCTGCTCAACAGCGTGTTAACGGTAGAAGCAGGACAACCAACCTCGCACCAAAAGCAGGGTTGGGAAGATTTTACAGATCATGTGATTGATGTGTTAAATCAACAACGTGAGCATATTGTGTTTATTTTGTGGGGCGCGTATGCACAACGTAAAGGACAACGTATAGATCCAAATAAACATCTGATTTTGAAGGCAGCGCATCCATCCCCATTGGCAGCAAACCGCGGTGGTTTTTTTGGATGTAAAGTATTTTCAAAATCAAATAATTATCTTAAACAAAATGGCATTGAGCCTATAGACTGGCAGCTGGACGCATGACACATTCTCCCATTTCTAAAGAATATCATCTGGATTTAATTGTCGAAGAAGCAAATAACGGTTGGCGCATTGTACGTTTGAATCGCCCAAAATCTTTGCATGCTTTAGATGAATCTATTGTTTCTGCATTATTGGCAGTATTTGAAGACTTTCATACCGATGATAGCGTAAAAGCAATTTGGCTAGATTCGACCACACCAAAAGCATTTTGTGCAGGCGGTGATGTGCGTAAATTACGTCAGCTTGTCATTAATGATGAGGTTGCAACTGCCAATAAATTCTTTGAGCAAGAATATGCGTTGGACTTGTTGCTACATAACTATGCCAAGCCTGTTTTAGTGTGGGGTGAAGGTTATGTCATGGGTGGTGGCTTAGGTCTATTTATGGCTGCACCATTCCGTTTGGTGACACCGTATTCACGTTTAGCTATGCCAGAAATTAACATTGGTTTATACCCAGATGTAGGGGCAACTCGTTTCTTGGCTGACCGTGGTGCGATTGGCTTGTTCACAGGTTTAACGGGTTCAATTATGACTGCTGCAGGTGCGTATGGTATTGGTTGGGCAACCCATATTTGTGATGCACAACGCGCTTCTGTATTAGAAAAAGTCATTAATATTGACTGGAATCATTACCCTGCAGGTGACTTCCGTGCCATTGATGATACCTTGAACAGCATGCACCGTCCTGTAGGGCCTGGGCCGCTACAGAATTCTTTGGATGTGATTCAAAGCGTGTGCCGTGGTGTGAGTTTTGAAAGTGATTATGAATCCATCATTGGTCTAAGCGATGCACGTAGCGATTGGTTACGTCAAGCCAGTGAAAACTTGCAAAAAGGTTCACCAACCACAGCAGCTTTAACGTGGTTACTATGGCAATGGGGTAAGAAGGTTCACGCTTGGAATGAAGTGTTTGAACTGGAAACGCAAATTTCAGACTGGAAAATTCGCCACGCAGATTTTGTCGAAGGTGTGCGCGCACGTTTGGTCGATAAAGACCTTGCACCAGCTTGGCAGCAAAATGGGCCAGTGCAGCTCAAAACCATTTTTGCAGACAATCCACCTGTGACGAGCATTGAAAGCTGGAATGAGTTATTGAAACAATACGAGATTATTTAATTCGTATTGATTTTTACTCATATTTAAATGTCAGAACAGAACTATAGTGATGAAGACTGGATGAAGCTTGCCTATGCGCAGGCTGCTTTGGCTGCAGCACAGGGGGAAATTCCTGTGGGGGCTGTCATCGTTAGTCAAAATCAAGTGATTGGCGCGGGTTATAACGCGCCTATTTCCTTACACGACGCAACCGCACATGCCGAAATTGTGGCAATCCGTGCAGCATGTGATCATATTCAAAATTATCGTTTACCTGAAGATGCCACGCTTTATGTCACACTGGAGCCTTGTACCATGTGTGTGGGTGCGCTCATTCATGCGCGAATCAAACGTGTGGTATTTGGAGCAACTGAACCCAAAGCCGGCTCATTGGTCAGTGCTAGAAAGCTTTTAGAGTCAGGCTATTACAATCATATTTTTGAGTATCAATCAGGTTGTTTAGAGCAGCAATGTTCAGCCCAGTTGAGTGATTTTTTTAAGATGCGCCGTGCGCAAAAGAAACAACAAAAGCAGCAATAGTTGATAAATGACCTCCATGATCAAAACCAGTTCTGAGTTTTAGGCTTGATTTGCGTTAAACTAAATCAAACACAACATAGCATTCATCATCAGGGCAAACCATGCACGCTATTCAAATTAAAAAAGAATTTAATGCGCCAGTTGCGCAAGTATTTGAATTACTTTCTAAACATGCAACTTATAATATTGCATTTGCACCAATGCAAGTGGTGCGCATTAAAGACTCTGCTGACCCTGAACGTCCAGATGGTGTAGGTTCGGTGCGTCGTATGGGGATTGGGCCAATTAAACCTTTGCAAGAGCAAATTACCGTGCTTGAACCGAATCAGCGGATTGAATATAAAATCATTAAAAATCCATTGATCAAACATCATTTGGGTACCATTGAATTTCAGCAAGTGGCGGATCACAAAACCTTGGTCACGTATCGCATTGAGCTGCAAGCGCGTGTTCCATTTGTGAGTAAAGCTATTCTTGCGCAATTGAAAACTGCAATTAAAATTGGTTTATCCAAACTCACAAAATCTCCTTAATCATTTCGGAAACAGCATGACGGTTCAAATTATAACCATTGATGGCCCTAGCGGTTCAGGTAAAGGCACACTCGCGGCAAAATTGGCAGCACATTATCAGTTTCATTTGCTCGACTCTGGTGCGTTGTATCGTTTGTTGGGTTTGGCGTTACATAAGCAGGATCTGCTAGATCAACTTGATACTAAATTGAGTCAATCCGTTGCGATTGCAACACAGCTCAATATTCAATTTGTGACCCAGCTAGATGGCACACAAGTCTTACTTGATGGTGAAGATGTCACGCAAACCATACGTACCGAACGTGTGGGGGAATATGCCTCAAAAGTTGCGGCAGTACCTGAATTGCGCACAGCATTACTTGCACGTCAGCATGCCTTTGCCCAAGCACCGGGCTTGGTTGCAGATGGACGCGATATGGCGACCAGTATTTTCCCAAATGCGCAGGCTAAAATTTATTTAACTGCTTCGGCAGAGTCACGTGCACAAAGACGTGTAAAACAGTTGCAGGGTATGGGGCTGGATGCTAAAATAAGCGACATTTTAGCGAATATACAGGCTCGCGACAAACGAGACATGGAGCGCACAGTTGCTCCGCTCAAGCCTGCAGAAGATGCTTACATCATTGATAGTTCTGAGTTGAACATTGATGAAGTATTTGCATTAATGACAGCTTATGTCGATCAGAAGCTTGCTATTTGCCGCGCTTAACCGCGTGAAATAAACCTATTCAGCGAACGCATAGCTTGATCAGTTCTATACGGACTATGTAGACGCTTAACTAAACCGGCCTTGTCTGATCCAAGACCGCTGACTTTATCAGGTATATCATGACCGAATCTTTTGCAGCCCTCTTTGAAGAAAGCGAATTAAACCTCAACGTTGAAAAGGGTGCTGTCATCCAAGGCGTTGTAGTAAGCATCGACTCTGACTGGGTAACAGTTGATACTGGCCTTAAATCAGAAGGCGTTGTTGACCGCGCTGAATTCTTAAACGAACAACGCGAACTTGAAGTTCAAGTTGGTGACACCGTTGATGTTGTTGTTGAAGCACTTGACAACGGTATGGGCCAAACTGTTTTATCACGTGAAAAAGCGAAACGTGCTGAAACTTGGACTAAACTTGAAAAAATCTTTGAAGACGGCGAAATCGTTACTGGTGTTATCTCTGGTAAAGTTAAAGGCGGTTTCACTGTAGACATCGGTCCAGTTCGTGCGTTCTTACCAGGTTCTTTGGTAGACACTCGTCCTATCCGTGACACAACTCACCTTGAAGGTAAAGAGTTAGAGTTCAAAGTTATCAAACTTGATGCTAAACGTAACAACGTTGTTGTATCTCGTCGTGCAGTTATGGAAGCTGAATCTTCAGCTGACCGTGAAGCGCTTCTTGCTCAGCTTGAAGAAGGTCAAACTGTTACTGGTACGATTAAGAACCTTACTGACTACGGTGCATTCGTTGACCTTGGCGGTATCGACGGTCTTCTTCACATCACTGACATGGCTTGGAAACGTATCAAGCATCCATCAGAAGTGGTTGAAGTGGGTCAAGAAGTTACTGTTAAAGTACTTAAATTTGACAAAGAGCGTAACCGCGTATCTCTAGGTCTTAAGCAATTAGGCGAAGATCCATGGTTAGCGATCATGAGCCGTTATCCTAAAGGTTCTATCGTTAAAGCTCGCGTAACAAACTTAACTGACTACGGCTGTTTCGCAGAAATCGCTGAAGGCGTTGAAGGTTTAGTACACGTTTCAGAAATGGACCACACTAACAAAAACATCCACCCATCTAAAGTTGTTCAGATTGGTGACGAAGTTGACGTTATGGTTCTTGAAGTGGACGAAGAGCGTCGTCGTATTTCTCTTGGTATCAAACAAACTCGTGCTAACCCATGGGAAGAGTTTGCTAAGAACCACGATAAAGGTGAAAAAGTTTCAGGTACAATCAAGTCAATCACTGACTTCGGTATCTTCATCGGTTTACCAGGCGGTATCGATGGCCTAGTTCACTTGTCTGACATTTCTTGGAACGAGCAAGGCGAAGAAGCTATTCGTCGTTACAAGAAAGGTGACACTGTTGAAGCGGTTATCCTTTCTGTAGACGCTGAAGGCAACCGTATCAGCCTTGGTATCAAGCAATTGAACAGCGATCCATTCAACGATTTCTTAGCTGCTAACGAACGTGGTGCTTTGGTTAAAGGTACTGTAACTGCTGTTGATGCTCGTGGCGCAACTGTTAAGTTAGCTGACGAAGTTGAAGCAACACTTAAAGCATCTGAAATCAACCGTGATCGCGTTGAAGATGCAACTAAGTTCTTGGAAGTTGGTCAAGAAGTTGAAGCGAAAATCATCAACGTAGACCGTAAATCTCGCTCTATCAACTTGTCTATCAAAGCGAAAGACGAAGCTGAAGAGAAAGAAGCTGTTGCTAACTTGAAAACTGCAACTAGCGGTCAAGACAATGGTCCTAAGACAATTGGTGACTTGATCAAAGCTCAAATGGGCAACTAAGTTGCGGGTAAACTGTATGGTTAATGTAAATTAGCACATACTTTTTACACAAATACTGTAAACGGTAGCGTAGTATTCAATTATTACGCTACCGTTTTGTATTTAAACAGGTTATTATCAGTTTAGGTAAAAGTAGCTTGATAATTAAAGAGGTCGCAGATGACTACTGAAGCACTTAATAAGTCTGACTTGATAGAACGAATTGCTTTGAAAAATCCACATTTGGCTGAGCCATTGGTGGAAGAAGCTGTGAAGATCATGATTGATCAAATGATTGCATCACTATCGGCAGATAACCGAATTGAAATTCGTGGATTCGGTAGTTTTGCATTGCATCACCGTGAACCACGTGTAGGTCGTAACCCAAAAACAGGTAAGTCTGTAGAAGTTGCGGCTAAAGCTGTACCGCACTTTAAACCGGGTAAAGCACTACGTGATGCAGTAAACGAGTCTGTAAATAAATAAAATTCCTAGGGGTGTTTATGCGTTACGTTCTAGTCGCTATTTTAGTTATTCTATTTGGATATTCTCTGGCATTGGTTTTGCAAAACGGCACTGAACTTTCAGTTGACCTGTTATTTACTCAAGTGCCTGCAATGCGTTTGGGTCTATTGCTACTGATTACATTGGCACTTGGTTTGGTGCTAGGGTTATTGTTGGGCGTGCAGGTTTTCCGTGTATTCCAAAATAGTTGGGAAATTAAGCGACTACGTAAAGATATTGAATACCTACGCAAAGAGCAAATTCATGCAGCTCAACTGGCTGCTGCTGAAGCTGCTGCGCATACTCGTCATGAAAAAACGGTATTAGATGTGCATACTGAAGATCGTTCTTCTAATGCACTTTAATTTGCTCTGTTGAGCGAATTGATCATCAACACCTCAAGGTTATCTTGGGGTGTTTTTTATGTGTGCCTTTGACGAATGGCTGATTATCGCTGCGATGGGGGATAAGCTGTCTTTTTGACTATCTGCTTGGCACGAATCACTTTATAATAGCGACTCTTTGTCAAATCCATAGGTAATTCTCTTGAGTATCATTGTTGCCCTCGATGCTAAAAGCCAATATGACGCCTTAACCATTGCAGAACAATTAGACCCTGCATTATGTCGAGTAAAAGTTGGTAAAGAGTTATTTACCCATGAAGGTCCTGCAGTCGTGAAAGCCTTGCATGACAAAGGTTTTGAGGTTTTTCTAGATTTGAAATTTCACGATATTCCAAATACAACGGCTCAGGCTGTATGTGCTGCAGCAGATTTAGGCGTATGGATGGTCAACGTGCATGCCTCAGGTGGTCGTAAAATGATGGAAACCTGTGTGGAGCGTTTAAAAGCAGGGAATTATCAGACTCAACTGATTGCAGTGACTGTACTAACCTCTATGGCGCGTGAAGATTTAAAAGATTTAGGTTTAGATATTGAGCCTTTTGAGCAAGTTCAGCGTTTAGCTAAACTCACTCAAGAAAGTGGTTTAGATGGTGTGGTGTGTTCTGCGCAAGAAGCCAAAATGTTGCGTGAAATCTTAGGGCAGGATTTTGCCTTAGTAACTCCAGGGATTCGTCCTGAGGGCTCAAATGCCGATGATCAAAAACGTATTGTGACTCCCAAACAAGCTATGCTGGATGGTTCTACGCATTTGGTGATTGGTCGTCCAATTACAAAATCTGAAAATCCACGTCAGACTTTGAAAGATATTTTAGCGACGCTTTAATTTTACTATCGCTGACTCTCTAAAAGGGAGATAAGCCCTCATTGCTGTCCCACAATTTTTCACAAGAGGAAGCTCATTTGAGCTTCCTCTTGTTTTATGGGTATTTTATCGGGTGAAAATAAAGCTTTTAAAGTTCTTCTTTCAAACAAATTCACTTGAATTATTCTGAGTAAACGTTGAACTGTCCAACCTGTTTTTCCTAAATGTCGAGCGAAACTCACCAATAAATAGGCGATCATCGCAATCCAGATTTGTGTCTGAATTGCGTTCCTGCTGCGGCCTAGAAACGCTTTTAATTTGAGATTCTGCTTAATCGCCTTAAAGAACAGCTCAACTTTCCAACGATCTTTATAAATCGCCGCAATGGTGGAGGCGGCTAAATGAAAGTTATTGCTGAGAAAGCTAAAGTGCTTGCCACTTTGCTGATCTCTATATTCAATTCTTCTTAACACTGGGGCTTTTCTTTTTAGGGCATGTGCGCTATTCAGCTGAATGGTTTCATCTTTTAGAATACCTTTGGATTCAAGCACTGGATGTTGCTGGATCACCTGATACACAGATTTAGGCCTAAAACGTGTGACAAATCCAATGTTTTGAGCAGTCAGATTTGCATACCATTGGTAATCGACATAGCCTTTATCAAAAACTACAATGCTGCCAGCAGGAAACTGGAATTTGCGGCCTTGTACCATGTCATTTTCTTTGCCATTTTCAACTGCAACAAACTCAGGAATATCATTGCTGTGATTCAATCCTATACTGAGTTTCATGCTGGCTTTTGAGTCGTGAACTTTGGCCCATTCACATAAGGAAAGCGACAGGTCAATATGACTGGCATCCAAGGAATACAAGGGATTCTTAAAGCGAAATTTATGAGCTACTTTTGAGTGTTCATAGTATTTAAGCAACTTGTAAAATAGCTGTTGATACAAGGTAGCAGGCTGCTGCTCATTGATTCGTGCCAGCGTGCTTCGGGGAATAGACTTTGCTCCGAGATGACTTAGCTTTTCCTGTTGGCACTCCAAATTGGATTGAATATCTCTCAGACTTTGCCTACAAGAGAATTGAGACATCAATATGGCAATAAACTGATCCCACCGGGAAGCCGCTCTAAATTTCTGTCCAACATGGTGTACTTTAGCAAGTTGTTCAAAATCCTGTCGCACAACAGGTTTAATTAGCTCATGAAATACGGTATTCTGATGTGACAAAACCTGAATCCTGGTCGTTAAAGTGTTTGTTTGCACTCATATTTTAACTGTTAGGACTCAGGTTTTTTTATTTAAAGCAAACTATGGGACAGCAGTGGCTACTGCTCCTCTTTTTATTTGAATTGATTTGCTTGCTGATCTTTCTCACTCACCAACACTTTATCAACCTGATTTAAAGGCCAATCAATTGCGAGTGTGGGATCATTCCAGATAATGGCATCTTCACTTTCTTTATTATAGTAATTAGTAGTTTTATACAAGAACTGGGTATTATCCTCTAATGCAATAAAACCATGGGCAAATCCTTCCGGAATCCAGAACATGGTTTTATTCTCAGCGCTAAGTTCTAGACCGACCCATTCACCATAAGTTTTAGATTCAGGGCGAATATCCACAGCCACATCCCATACCCGGCCTTGCACAACTCGAACCAATTTGCCCTGAGCATATGGAGTTTTTTGGAAGTGTAAACCGCGTAGCACTCCCTTTTGCGACAGTGAGTGATTATCCTGAACAAATGTTGGTACGGGTAAATTTAACTCTTCAAGTGCTTGAACAAAACGTTGATGATTAAAACTTTCCATAAACCAGCCACGATCATCACCAAACACTTGTGGATGTATAATCAGCAAGCCTTCAATTTTGGTTTGTTCAATTTTCATTGTGCTTCATCCGCAATTTTATACAGATATTGACCGTATTCTGTTTTCTTTAAAGCACTAGCACTGTCTAGTAATTGAATTTTACTAATCCAACCTTGGTTAAAACCAATCTCTTCAAGACAAGCCACTTTCAACGATTGACGTTTTTCAATGGTATAAACAAACTGCCCTGCTTCAAGCAAAGATTCATGCGTACCTGTATCCAGCCAGGCAAAGCCACGACCAAGTAGTTCGACATTGAGTGAACCATCTTTCAAGTAAGCATTATTAATGTCGGTAATTTCAAGTTCGCCACGAGCTGAAGGTTTAACTTGCTTGGCAAATTCAACGACACGATTGTCATAGAAATATAAACCTGTAACCGCATAAGGAGATTTTGGCTGTACAGGTTTTTCTTCAATACTGAGTACCTTACCAGTTTTGTCAAATTCAACCACACCAAAACGCTCAGGATCTGTAACATGATAGCCAAAGACTGTGGCTCCATGCTCACGTGCATTCGCGGTCTCAAGTTGCTCACTGAAGTGCTGACCGTAGTAAATATTATCACCCAAAATTAGACAGACATTGTCTTGACCAATAAATTCTTCACCGATCAGGAATGCTTGTGCCAAACCATCAGGAGAAGGTTGCACCTTATAGCTCAATTCAATACCAAATTGGGAACCATCGCCCAATAATTTTTCAAAGTTTGGAAGGTCTTCAGGTGTTGAAATAATTAAAACTTCACGAATACCCGCCAGCATCAATACAGAAAGCGGATAGTAAATCATTGGCTTATCGTAAATTGGTAGAAGTTGCTTGGACACACCTTTGGTAATCGGATGTAAGCGTGTACCGGAACCGCCTGCTAAAATAATACCCTTACGTTTTATACTCATTTGCTTAATAGCTCCGCTAGTATTCGTTTTACACCTTCTTGCCAATGCGGCAAATTCAATCTGAAGGTTTGCTGTAACTTTTGATTGTTTAATCGTGAATTATGTGGTCGTGTGGCTGGAGTTGGATACGCCATGGTAGGAATGGGATTGACCTTTTGTACAGCCAATTCCAATCCAAAGACTCGTGCCTGCTCAAAAACATAATTGGCATACCCAAACCATGAAGTTTCACCACTTGCTACAAGGTGATAAACCCCTGTTTTCATGCTGTCAGCCGCTGTTTGTGGAATGGCCTGTGCCGTAATATCCGCAATCAACTCAGCCGAGGTAGGGGCACCCACTTGATCATCAATGATAGAGAGTTCTTCTCGCTGCTGAGCCAAATTCAGCATAGTTTTCAAGAAATTTTTTCCTCGAGCAGCATAGACCCATGAGGTTCTGAAAATTAGGTAATCACAACCACTTGCAATAATTGCCTGCTCACCTTGCACTTTGGTTTGACCATAAACATTTAAGGGTGCAATGCGATCCGTTTCAAGAAATGAAGTCTGACCTAAGCCATCAAAAACATAGTCTGTCGAGTAATGCACAAACAGTGCATTGACTTGTTGGCACGCTTCAGCTGCAGCTTTTACCGTTTGATGATTCACTAAATCGGCTTGATCCTGCTCTGTTTCAGCTAAATCCACGGCTGTATAGGCAGCAGCATTCACGACCACATCAGGTTTTACCGTCATGATCGTGTTATAAATCGCCCGTGGCTGGGTCATATCACCGGACAGTCCCGCTAGACCATGCCGGTCTAATGCAATAACATCACCCAAAGGAGCTAGAGCACGTTGTAGTTCCCACCCAACCTGACCATTTTTTCCAAGCAATAAAATCTTCATGCTTATCCTTGGTATTGCTTATTTAACCAGGATTGATATTCACCACTTTGAACGTGTTCAACCCATTCATTATTGTTTAAGTACCATTCAACCGTTTTACGTAATCCCGTTTCAAATGATTCTTTCGGTGTCCAACCCAATTCATGTTCAATTTTTGAAGCATCAATCGCATAACGTACATCATGGCCTGGGCGGTCTTTTACATACGTAATTAAGTCTCGATAACGTTCAACACCTTGTGGTTTATTAGGAGCCAGTTCTTCGAGTAAAGAACAAATGGTAAGAACTACATCAATATTGGCTTTTTCATTGTGACCACCAATGTTATAGGTTTCACCTACTTGCCCCTGAGTCACGACAGTATAAAGTGCACGGGCATGATCTTCCACAAATAACCAGTCACGAATTTGCTGGCCATTACCATAGACTGGAAGTGCTTTTCCTTGCAAAGCATTTAAGATCATTAATGGAATGAGTTTTTCTGGAAAATGGTAAGGACCATAGTTATTGGAACAGTTGGTCACTAAAATCGGTAATCCATAGGTCCGATTCCAAGCACGAACCAGATGGTCTGAACTCGCTTTACTTGCTGAATAAGGTGAACTAGGAGAATAAGGGGTTTTTTCTGTAAATAAATCCGTTGTTCCTTCTAAATCACCATAGACCTCATCTGTTGAAATATGGTGAAAACGGAATGTAGCCTTCTTTTTTTCATTTAAGCCTAACCAGTAAGCGCGGCTTGCTTCCAACATTTGATAAGTGCCGATGATATTGGTTTCAATAAAAGCATAAGGCCCAGAAATCGAACGGTCTACGTGGGATTCTGCAGCCAAGTGCATCACTGCATCAGGTTGGAAATCTGTAAATAATTGATCTAGTGCGGCACGATTACAAATATCGGTTTGGGAGAATTGATAACGAGAGTAATTAGAAATGGAACTTAACGATTCTAGATTACCAGCATAGGTTAGTTTATCAACATTTAAGACTTCATGTTCTGTATTCTGAATAATATGGCGAATCACTGCAGATCCAATAAAGCCTGCACCACCTGTAATTAAAAATCTCATTTTCCCCCCAAAAAAATCTAGAGCACACAAATCATATCAAAGAAGAATTTTTAGAACATCGACATAAATAGTTAACTTCTATGGTGAGAGTTAAATATTTTTGAATTGATCGAGCAAATTCATTCTATGTTTCTGTGGTGTAATCTTCTCAACAACTCCAATTAGGTCTGCCATTTTATCTATATAAACCTTACTAAGCCATCGCTCTTGCTCAAACTTAGCTAGATAATTTTCAAGTTCCTTATCAAATACACTGGATTTGAATACAGGAATCAACACTTTCTTTTCACTCACCAACGCCTCACTGATCATCGAGGTTGATTCAGGTGAACAAATGATTAAGTCCGCTGCATAAATATAATCAGCAATATCACATTGCTGACCATGATTGACTAGTGTTAAAGCTATCTGTGGATTTCTAGTGAAGGCCTGCTGTAGATCCTTCTCAAAATCTTCGGGTGTACGCCTGGATGTACTGATCAGAATTTTCCAATTTGGATAGTTCCGCGCCAGGTACTTAATCCACTCAATCCATTCATAAGAAGTCCCAATTTTGGATGTTTTAGTATCTGCACCAATTAAAATAATCAGTACTTTCTGTTCCATACAATCCAGATTTTGCTTTGCTTGCTGAACTCTATGTTCCAATTGAAAAGTAAGTTGTTTATTTGGTGCAATTGGGTAATAAATAAAAGGTTTTTGATTTTTGTATTTATCATCAATAGTAAATACAGCATCAAAATAACAAGCTGGAATCCCTCTTAATGAGGTTGCAATCACATTCTTGGTAGCTTTCCCCTGCTGCTGAAAATACTTTTTAAGCAAGGCATTTGGCAGAAGTGTCTCCCCACCAGCTGAAACCAGGAGAATATTATCTGACTGAAAAGCTTGTAATTGAACAGTATCCAAATAAAAACCTAATGCCCATTTCGGGCTTACAATAGCCAAAAAAGCTTTGAGTATATGCTTAGTTAATTTACTGACTTTGTATATCTTAAGCCACTGCACTTCATATTGGTTGCCGTTATTCAGTAAGGTGACTATCCCTTTAGTTTGTGTTTCATGTCCTGCTTTACCATCCGTTAAAGCTAAAATCATCAGGTGACTATTTTCCATCTAACACCTCACGATAGACCATTTCAATATTATTGACCATTCCATCTAAAACTAGGTTTTTTTCTGCATCAGCAAATACTGGAATGAAATCCCGCTCTACTTGCTTTAAATTTTCTAAAGCATATGCGATCAGATGATGCAATGCATTTGCATCATTTTCAGCACAGAGATATTGCTTAGGTAAAATTTGAGCCATTGCCCCTACAGCTGTTGATACCATAGGTGTTTTACAAAGCAAAGCCTCTATCATGGTATATGGACATCCTTCATAATGAGATGACATCACATAAAGAGAAGCTTGCTGCATCAAATCAGTAATATCATTACGAAAACCCAGTAACTTTATACTCTTTTCCAGAGCAAGCTCATTAATAAGTGTTGCCAACTTTTGCTTTTCAAAACCTTCTCCTACAATCCAAAGCTGTGCATTTGGTATGTCTTGCCATGCTTGAATTAAAAGATCAAAACCCTTAACGGGCACTAATCTTCCTACAGCCAAAACGACAGGTGGAGTTATTTTATTAATATCGGAATTAAGCTCAGGCGGTTCAATTCCATTTAGAATAATGTACTTATTAGGATGTTCTAAAGTTTCTGCGGCATTGGGACTCACTGCAATCACCGCATCAAAACCCTTAAACATTTTGGTATTTTTTTTACGGCTATGTAAAGTGGCAACACTTTTAGTCGGTAGAAATTTTAAAATACTACCCACCATTGCAGCAGCTTTATTTCCATGTACATGTACAATATCAGATTGAAGTGCTTTCAATGCTCTATAAAGTTGAAACAGAACAATAATATTTCTTCTGCTCTTCGACAGATCAATTGCGATAAATTCTGTTTTTAATCGACTACGGTACTTTTCATGTGCAACAACTGTGACTTGGTGATGTTTCATTAGACAGTTAGCCAATTCAACAACATGTTTTTCTAACCCTCCTTCTTCATCACCTGCCATGACCAATGTTACTTTCATCACCTAACCTTCCCGCTTCCCCAATTTCATTCGCAATTTAAAAGCAAATAATGAATCTTTTCCGCTGATTTTAATACGTTGCAACTGCATAAAATCAGGCATTTTTCCATCTATGCCTTCTTGTGTTGTTACGGCATTGCTATATCCTGCTTGCTCTGCTAAACGCACATCGCGCTCAGAATAAATGCCGAAAGGATAGGCAAAACTATTTACAGATTGTTGTGTTAAATGCCCTAGCTGAATTTTCGAATCAACCAACTCATGTAAACATTCTTCATCATTCAGCTTATCCAAATTGGCATGTGTTAGCGTATGAGAACCTATTTCCACCAAACCAGAATTTGCTAAAAACCAGACTTGCTCATCATTCAGCTTTGGTTCACGCGCCAACTCACCACTGTTATGGTGCGCTTTTTTATAGGTTGACCAATCTCGATCATGTCGGTCTACCACTACATAAATCGTCGCTTTACTTTGATATTTTTCTAAAATGGGAAAAGCATTTTCCAAGTTATCTAAATAGCCATCATCAAAGGTAATCGCAACTGTTTTTTCTGGGTGATTCCCCCAATTATCCTGCAATTCCTGCATAGTTACAAAGTTAAAACCCTCTGCTTTAAGCCATGCTATTTGCTTTTCAAACTCAATAGGCTTAACCCGTAATTTATTAAACTTGGCACCATCAATATGCTCACGAACCATGTGATACATTAATATCCGTGGTCGATTCCAATCTACTGCTGGCTTCCACCATGCGTACTTATAACTGAATGCGAACAACAATATAAATAAAACAATCAGAATATAAATCACGATTCAATCACAGCTACTTGATTAAAAGATATGTTGCCACACGCTCTGCTTCTTTAAAAGCAGTCGTATAATATAATTCAGCAATTTGTCTAGCATTCGATACAAGTTTCTGATCAACCAAATGCTCTACCGAACGCGTAATTCGATCCTCTTTCACTCGATCTATCTGAATAAGCCCTACTTTACAACCTGCGGTGAGTGCCTCGTATATCATAGACACACTATCTTCAGTCACCCATACTGCTTCCGCTTTTTGCATCTCTTCAAAAATCCAACCCTGCGGCGTTTCTTCAACTGGGAAAATTTGCAATTGTGAAGCAAAACTTTGCTGGGCCACTGCAGGTAAAAAATCAGCAGGTGTACGCCTAGAACTCGTCAAAATAATCTCACACTGCATGTTCTGCTGCACAATCTGCTGAATCGCAGACATCACCTTATCTGCATTCCAAATATGCCGTTTAGATGAACCACCTAACGCAATCAAAATACGGTTTGCTATGTGTCGCTGCTCATTTTCAATGGGATTCAACGCACCTTGTGTAACAATCACATTTTCCCGCTCTAGCACACCATCATGTTCAGGAATAACCACATGATCAAACCAAGATAATGGAAAATTTGGTTTCATTAAAATGACAGTTTTCGCACATGGAAAAACTTTGCCCATCAATAAAACACGTAATTGCGTATGACTACCTACTCCAAAAATATAATCAGGTGGCTGCGATACTGCAGCATGTTTTTGTTTTTTATATGCGGTCAATAAACTCAACAGTGGTAAATGATCAATTGAAATTTCTTCAAAAGTCAGATCAATATTTGTTTGCTTTTGCATTGCCTTAAAAAGACCCAATGCTTGAGAGCGATGACCTGCCTTACCATCGCTCACATATAAAATATGCATATTCACCCACCAGATCTAAAGCACGAATAGCATCATTTTACTAGATCAAAGCATTTAAAGTAAGCAAAGCTACATATCCTCAATGACTCGAAATATAAACTTCATTGAACTGTCACAGGGCTTGAATCCGCCTTTTCAGATTCAATGAGTAATTGAACCGCTCTTTCTCTAATTTCGGGGGTATAGTTTGGTTTTTTCATCGGAATAGTCTCTCAGAATATTGAGTCTCCGACAAACCCGGTACGGTTCAAATTGCCTTAATAGATTGACCTTGTTGATGAAGTATTTGGATTGTCACTGCTTGCTCCAAAGTTAACATGTTGAGCAGTCCAAAAAGACCACTATATTAACCAAGGTGGTCAATTTTCAAATGCTGTTGGGGGGTCATTTTTACATTGCCGCTAACAGTAAATTCCATGAACTGCATGTGACCGGGAAAAGTCAGGTCGCTGAACAGGCATTAGTGCTGATTCAGAAACTGTATGCCATAGAAGCAGAACTCAGGAAAAAGACCAATGGTACAGCGGAAGACCGCCGCGAATACCGACAACAGCATAGCCAACCGGTGATGCAACAACTATATGAATGGCTCAACCAACATCATCTGACGGTGCCATCGAATTCTCCCACCGCCAAGGTCATCAATTACACTCTGAAGCGTTGGCCAGCTTTAATCCGCTATTTGGATGATGGCAATCTACCGATTTGCAATAATTGGGTAGAGGTGCGACACGAAGTCGCTTAATGAAGTTGTTCCCCCTGCGGGAACCACCCGTGTCACCGGGTGAATCTAGA
>NZ_NOZT01000049.1:0-30684 GCF_002412355.1 Acinetobacter sp. YT-02 | reverse complement strand
AGGTGTATCTCAAAGCTTATAGCAGTGTCACAGATGCGAAAAAGCAATTGAGTGCATATTTTGAGTTTTATAATTTGAAACGACCTCATTCGAGTATAGCCAAAATGACACTCAATGAGTTTTACTATGATCAGCTACCCCAACAAAACAAGGTGGCTTAACTAGAGCGGAATATCACTTATAAATACGCTTTTAGTTGTTCAAACAAGTGGGACTGCCTCTCTACAATTAATCATCCTTCAAAAAAGGTAGAAATAGAAGATATAAATTATTACGCTGACTGGGCTCAACGTATTTTAGAAAAGGGAAAATCAATCATACAAACTAAATACATCGTTACATATTGAATAGACAAAAACGAGTTACTTTTACTCAATTATCTTTATAATTTTTAGCATAACTAATGTTTTAGTCATTCGCTTATTATACATTTTCATTTAACATTCGTACTATTTTTACAACGCAACAAAACTAGAAACTTACTTTCCGAGGCAAATTATGTTAAAGCATTCAATTAAACTTACAGCGCTTGCGGCTGCAACTTCTTTACTCCTGAGTGCGTGTGGGGGAAGCAGTAGTGGTGGCGGTTCTACTCCATTCACTCCAAAGAGTGTACAAGGTGTAGCCGTTGACTTTTATGTGGGTGGAGCCACGGTATCATTTGACGACTGTGATGGAGTAACCGCTGAAACTGATGCTGACGGTAAATTCAATTACACTACTACTCAGGCATGTAATGAATCTGCTCTTACAGTTACTGGTGGAACAGACCTTGTAACTGGACTACCATTTACGGGAACACTTAAAGTCAAAAAAACTAAATTACAAGATCTTGGCTCTTCGACAGTTCTAGTCGCAAGTCCACTTACCACTCTTGAATATTATGTAAGTTCAGCTCAAGAATTAAATACAATCCTAGCAAATTTAGGTATTACAAATATCAATGCTTCTAATCTTTCTACCTTTGATCCCGTTTCTTCTGGTACTGCTCAAGAAATGGCGTCTATCTTCGTATTGCAACAGTTAATCACGCAAATTGAAGATAGTTTACAAGCACTTCCAAATAGTGAAGGCAATGCTGCCCTGAGCCTTGAAGAAGCAACCGCTTTAGCTATAAATGCAGTAATTGAAACACTAAAAACCCCAAATCAACCATTGTTTGATTCAACAGGTACGATCTCACCGACTCAACTCAGTGCTGTTTTAGAAGCGGCTGTGAACACAGCAAATGAAAAGTTAGAAGAAAAAGGAGCAGAGATCCAAGTTCCTGAGCAATTGGCTGTTCAAGTACAAGGTAATATTCAAACTCTTTCTGATCTAGTAGCTACGGTGCTTACAACAGGGGAAAGTGCGAACGACCTAGTGAATGCGATTGAAAATAATGAGGGGTTACTTGAACAAATCCAGGATATCGTCAAAACTCCTCTTATCAATAGTTTCTCTCTTGCTTCTTATTCTTTGGAACAAATTAAAAACTCTACCGCAGCAGCACCGTTACTCGTAAACCGTACTGATATTAATAATACTGCCCGTATCACTTTTGCAATGGCGAATACCACGACCAATGTAAATGAAAGCGCTGAGGTTGGCTTTAAAGTAGTTGCCAATCGTAATGCATTAGAAGAAACCTTAGATGTATACCTAGACAAATTGAATATTGTCTTTAATATAGATGGTTCAATTCAATCAGCAACCATCCCAGCAGGCGCAACTTTTAAAATTGCTTCATCATTAGGTAGTATTACAAATGGAACATTTGAAGCAGATTCAGACATCTCAATTGCTTCAAATGGTTCAATTTCTTTATATGACATGGTTCAACAAAACAGTACTTTAGCTAATTACTATAATCAGTACTTCAATCTGTTACGTGCAGAGGATAAAATCACTGTTACAACAGTTGTTGCACCACGTATGTATGTGATTGATCCTGAATTAGGCTTAAACAGTGGCTCCGTTACTATTGCTAATACTAGTTTAAATGGTTTCGCATTAACAGGTCACTTTAAACTTAACTAATCTGAATCAATTAAAGCCAGCGTTTTTGCTGGCTTTAATTATTGAATATTCTAAAGTGATTAAATACATGAAATATGCTTTTACAACGCTGGGATTAGGCCTACTGTCTTCTCTTACCGCTTGGGCTGCACCAAATGATCTATATTTGCAAGCCAATAGCTTTACTCAAACTGATACTGCACTCAGTATCGGTATAGATGCAGTAAATGATACGATTGATGTCTTTAATATTCGAGAAACTGAAGGTGTCTCAGAAGGAGCCGGAGATTATATCGGTGCGCATGTACATCTTATGCATAAATTCTCTCCAACCTGGGGCCTAGAAGCCAGTTATCAATATCGGGAAATTGATTATGCGCAAGATACCAATACTATTTCCAGCCCTCTCCTTGCGGTGCGTTACACACCTGACTTTAATCTAAATAAAAATGATACCGTGATATTCCGTCTGAGTACTTGGGGCAATTTTTCTGATGAAATCAAAAAATCCACCCCTACGCAGATCCAAAATCGTACTTTAGAACAAATTACGGTTCAAGATGCTCAAGATTGGCAATTACAACTAGACAGTATTTTTAGCCGTAAAATCGATCATATGAATATGGTTAATTTATTTACGACCCTTGGTTATAGTAAGGTGAAAGTAGATCAATTAAATATCCAAGGGCAGAAAGATGGCTGCCTCATGGATCTCCAAATTCAGTCTAATAATCAATATACTGGTCAGCTCAGTCAACCCTGTAGAATTGATGATTTAATTGTTAAAGAGTTGAATATAGCCGGTGATGCCAATGAGCTTGGGATCGATATTCAAAAAGATCTGAATTATGACGCTTTTTATGCAGGATTTGGTGGTTCTTGGAATTGGCGTTATCGTAATTTTGAAAGTCAATTGGCCTATCAGTATCAACGCTTATGGCGTAAAGACATTGATGACCGGATTAGTAATTTCGGTGCTGCACCCATTAAAGATAACCATAGTGTAGGACTTAAATTAAACTATGATTTTAGTCCTCAAGTCAGAGGCTTTATTAAGGGTGAAATGTATCAGCATAATTTAATCGGTTATGTCCCTTTCTTATATAATGGTGTCACGGCTTCTCGTTTAGATAAAAAGTACGGTTTAGCCTCAGTGGGGATCACCCTACACGGTTTCTAAACTGCCTTTATTGATAGGGGGTTATAGCCAGCCTGATTTTAAACAGAGGTGGTCCCACTTGTTTGAACAACTAAAAGCGTATTTATAAGTGATATTCCGCTCTAGTTAAGCTACCTTGTTTTGTTGGGGTAGCTGATCATAGTAAAACTCATTTGGTGTCCATTTGTATAAGAATATGCAACCATGTAACCAAGATAGGTTTTTGAGTGGATTTTTGCAATGTGAGTTGTTGAGTAGTGTTGTAAATTTCAAAAGAAAATTATTTACAATAGGTGAGTATTGCGGTGGTGGGCTGATTTCAGCCCACCGATCACTTCAGATTAATCATCATCCTTATTGGCTTTATAGGCATAAGCATAGTTATAGCCATAGCCATAACCGCCCGCTTCACGTTGAATATCATTTAAAATAAAGCCGGTTACTTTCACGCCAGCTTGTTCAAAGCGGTTGACTGTCAGTTCAAGCTCTTTCATTTGCGTCTTGGCATAACGTGCCACTACCAAATTCACACCCGTATATTGTGAAATAATAATCCCATCGGTAACCGCAAGGACTGGCGGGGTATCAATCAGAATATGGTCAAATTGGCTCGACAAGTGCGTGAGCATATCTGCAAATTTTTGCGTACTTAACAACTCTGACGGATTGGCAGGGCTTTTACCACGACTGATGAAGCTTAAATTTTCAACTTCAGTACTACGCACAATACTGCCTAACTCTTGCTGACCATTTAGGTATTCGGTTAAGCCAGGCTTTGGGTCGTAATTAAAGTATTTATGCATATAACCACGACGTAAGTCAGCGTCAATCAATAATACGCGCTTATCACTTTGCGCCAAAATGGTGGCTAAGTTAGTCGAAATAAATGATTTACCTAACTCTGGTGCAGGGCCACAAATCATAATGATATTGTTTTTGGCACTGCTTAAGGCAAAGTGAATGGCAGTACGCATGCTGCGCAGGCTTTCAATGGCAACATCATCACTATTTTTAACCGCAAGAATAGGAAGATTCTTTTTCTTTTTCAGAATTTTAATAAGGCTTTCTTGCACAGGTGAATGTGGCACAGTGGCATAAACAGGTAAATCCAGTTCATTTTCAATTTGATTCGAGTCTTTAATACCTGAGCGCAACATATTACGCAGTAAGGCCAATAATGTGCCCAGAAAACCACCCAAGAAAACGGACAAAATTAAAATTTGTAATTTCTTTGGTTTAATTGGCTCAATCGGCTCTACTGCAGTATCGACAATACGCACATTGCCAATTTCACCTGCTTTGGCAATCCGCAGTTGTTGGTAAGAGTTAAGCAAGCCTGTATACAGCTGTTGTTTGACTTCTACTTCACGGAACAGTTGTAAATATTGGCGTTGTAATTCCGGCAAGCGTTTGAGCGTGCCGTCTAACTCTGCAATGCGTTTGTTAATTGCCCCCAGTTGCGCATTCATTTGCTGCATGACAGGGTGTTCGTTGGTGTACTTGGCCGCAGCTTCAGCCACTTGTTGCTCTAACTGCGCTTTTTGGGTTTCCAAAGTAATACTTTGGGTTAAATATAACTCAGATTCTTTGGTCACATCGACTGTATTAAATTGTTGGCGGAAACGGTTAAATTCACGTTCTGCCACATCTAATTGTTGTTTCAGTTCTGGGAGTTGGTCTTCCAAAAACTTTAAGGTCTGTGCTGTTTCTGCACTACGACGCTCAATATTTTGTTGGCTATACGCTGCTAAAATGGCATTCAGTACTTGGGTAATGTGTTGTTTGTCTGACCCTTGGTAATTCAGCCCCAACACGCCTGTTAACTTGCCTTTTTCTGCTACTGAATAGTTGGCAGTTAAGCTTTTCATGGCAGCAGGCAGGCTTTGCTTTTGGATGTTATAGGCAGCGTTAAAGCTGTCTTGACTAAAAATTGCGACTTTCCACAGCCCAAATTCAGACTGTAATTGACTGGCTTGGTTTAAAGGTGCAGAAAAAACCACCTGTTCGGTTGCTGCATCGGTTAGGCTGTATTTGCCTTGTGCAAATTTTAAAATTAAGTTTTTATCTTGAAAATATTGCGGGATATCGAACTGGCGGATATCAAAACTTTTTTGATTGTCTTTAAACAGCACTGACTGAGATGAATATTCACTGTCATATTCATGCTTGGACAATAAACGGTTCCAGAAACTGTCTTCTGTACCCGAAACGCGAATATCTAAATTCAGATGATCAATCACGCTGCCCAACACCAAACGTGATTTTAAAATTTCAATTTCAGCTTGTGCAGGTGATTTCTGCTCAATCATGCTGGACAGATCACCCAATAACGCTGCAGAGGCACCTTTACTGTCTTCGACCTGTACCAAGGCATCTACTGCATAGGTGTCTGGCGTAGTTCTTAAATACAGTAAAGCGCAGACGATACTGAGTAGAACGCAAAGGGTAATCATTTTCCATTGTGCGATTAAGGAAAAAAATAATTCCTTTAAATCAATGGTGTCTTCGGTGTTGGCGGTTTGGCTCATAGTTTAAATATCAAAAAAGTAGAATTTTAAAAAAGCTAGAATATCAAGAAACTAGATATATTTTTTCCAGTCGGCAATGCAGGTTTGAATTAACGCACAGGTCTCATCAAATACGGCCTGATCATGCTGATAGGGGTCGGCCACGTTTTTACTTTGCCAGTGTCCCAATCTAAAAGTTTTACCCTTAGCAAAGGGCCAAGTTTGTTCAACATGCTTTTGTTGATTTTGGCTCATCACCAAAATCAGGTCGGCTTTTTTAATTAAGTCTGCATTGAGTTTTTTTGCCACGTGTGGACTCATGTCGATGCCATGACGTTGCATGCATAAACTGGCTTTGTCATCGGCTGCATGACCCACCAAGCCTGAAATACCTGCAGATTCAATCTGTAAGTGTGGGTACTGCTGTTTTAAAAAGTATTCTGCCATGGGGCTACGGCAAATATTGCCGATACATACCACCAAAATGTGATTAATTTTCATTAGTTCCCCAAACGATCTAGGTTATATAAAGCATTTGAGAATGGAATAATTTGGTTAACCACACGTTGCCAGCGTGCCAAGCCTGAAGCATCGACATAGACAATATCATTGCTGCGCATTTTAAACTGATTGGCTAGGCCAAAGTCGGCAATGCTGGTTAAATCCATGTGATAGACCTCGGTATGTGCTGCATTAGGCTGGCTACGCACCACATAAATTTTACTGCGGCTGGCAGACAGTGGGTTTAAGCCTAGGCTTTCACCCAATACATCGCTTAAGCTCATGCCTTGATCACGCATAGGTAAGGACTGATTTTTGCCTGACTCACCCATCACATAAATTTTTTGGTTTTCACGGTTGTTGACATACAAGGTGTCATTCGGCTGAATGAGTAAGTTGTGTAATGAAAGCCCTGCTTTTTCCAACTCTACGGTATTGAGTTGATAAGTACGCCCCTGACGGACTAAAGTCATTGAGGCATTGTCACCTTGTTGAGCATTGACCCCGCCTGCCATACCTAAAGCGGTATAGACACTGACAGGTTGATCATTTAAATAGAATTGCCCGCCTTTCATGACATTGCCTTGTACCGAGTATCGCTGCCCTTGGTAAGACAAGACTCGTACAATCACGTCTGGGGTTTTTAAATAACGTGCCAATTGACCGCGCAACTCGCGGTTCACTTGTGCTAAAGATTTACCTGCGGCTTTATAACGCCCGATAATAGGAAATTGAATATAACCCTGTGAGTCAATCTGATAACCGTTATTAGGATCAGAATTACTCCCAGAAATTTCAGGATATGCCCATAAATAAATAGAAAGAATATCGCCTGAACTTAAGGTGTATTGACGCTGTGGTATATGAAATAAATGCGCATAGTCTTGTTGAATATTATGCACCGCAGGTTGTACTGCGAGCATTGAGTCTTGGGTGAGTTTAATCACATTGACCGCTGTACCCAAGTCGGTGGTGTAAACCCCTTCGCGAGGTAAGTCGTAGGTTTGTAAGCCAGAGGTAACGGCGCAACCGGTCAAAGTCAGACCGCAAGTCAGTAAAAAAGCCAGTTGAATTTGTCGCACATGAAATCCCGTTTTTAATATTTAATTCGATAAATTTGCTATATTCTACCTGAGAAGTCCGCACTTTCTATAACAAAATGTATCTGATTATAATTGAATAGTGAGCGAAAAGGAGACGGGCTTAGCTTAGCCTTATGACCTTTATAGGAAAAATATTTTGAAATAAAATGAGCAAATATTTAACAGGGATTAGCTTTTTGGTACTAAATCTTAACCTAAATTTCATGTTTTTCTGCTAGTATTCCTGCCGAAAGATTTAAGCTTCGTAAGTACATTATATAAATAAGGCGTGGAAATGCTATCTATTGCAGATTTAAAAATTGCGGTGATTGGTCTAGGTTATGTGGGCTTGCCACTTGCAGTTGAATTTGGAAAAAAATTACCTGTGGTCGGTTTTGATATCTACCAAAAACGAATTGATGAACTTAAAAGTGGCCAAGACCATACCCTCGAAGTTTCCCCAGAAGAACTTAAACAAGCGACACATTTAAGTTACTCAGCCAATTTAGATAACTTACGCAGCTGCAATTTTTTTATTGTGACTGTTCCAACCCCAATTGATAAATTTAAACAACCTGATTTAACACCACTTATTAAAGCCTCTACCAGTATAGGGAAAGTGCTTAAAAAAGGCGATGTAGTGGTGTACGAGTCTACAGTATACCCAGGTGCAACTGAAGAAGCTTGTATTCCAGTTTTGGAACAAGTGTCAGGCTTAAAATTTAATCAGGATTTTTTTGCAGGTTATAGCCCAGAGCGAATTAACCCTGGCGATAAGCTACACCGAGTCACCAATATTTTAAAAATCACTTCAGGCTCTACTCCAGAAGTAGCAGATTTTGTAGATCAGGTTTATAACTTGGTGATTGAAGCAGGTACACATAAAGCAACTAGCATTAAAGTGGCTGAAGCAGCAAAAGTCATTGAAAATACCCAGCGTGATGTGAATATTGCTTTAATTAATGAATTAGCCGTGATCTTTAATAAGTTGGGTATAGATACTGAAGCGGTTTTACAGGCTGCAGGAACCAAGTGGAATTTTTTACCTTTCCGCCCTGGTTTGGTGGGTGGGCACTGTATTGGGGTAGACCCATATTATTTAACCCATAAAGCACAGTCTTTAGGCCTGCATCCAGAAATAATTTTGGCGGCACGTCGTTTAAATGACCGTATGGGTGAATATGTTGCAACACAATTGATTAAAGAGATGGTGAAGCAGCGTATACAAGTGGTAGGTTCAAAAATTTTAGTGATGGGCTTAAGTTTTAAAGAAAACTGTCCAGATATTCGTAATACTAAAATTATTGATATGGTTCAGGCTTTAAAAGAATATGAGCTAGATTTAGATATTTATGACCCGTGGGTAGACCCGAAAGAAGTGGAACATGAATATGGTTTAGCCCCAGTGAATGCATTAAAGAATAATGAATATGACGCAATTATTTTAGCAGTTGCGCATGATCAGTTTAAACAAATGACTGCGGCAGAAATACATGCTTTGGGTAAGAGTAAGCATGTGCTCTATGATTTAAAATATTTGTTAGAAAATGATGGCTTAAATATTAGGCTTTAATTTGTATTTTATTTAAAAATATTTTCAAAGAAACTATTGAGGAAAAAATGTTAGAAGGCTCAACAATTTTAGTAACAGGTGGTACAGGCTCATTTGGCAATACTTTTGTACCAATGACATTGGAAAAATATAATCCTAAAAAAATTATTATTTTCTCACGCGATGAAATGAAGCAATGGGACATGGCTAAGAAATATCAAGGAGATGACAGAGTTCGTTTCTTTATTGGTGATGTCCGCGATAAAGAGCGTTTGTACCGTGCTTTAGATGGGGTGGATTATGTAGTTCATGCGGCTGCCACAAAAATTGTACCTACGGCCGAATACAACCCATTTGAATGTGTGAAAACAAATATTAATGGTGCGATGAACTTGATTGATGCCTGTATCGATAAAGGTGTAAAAGGTGTCGTTGCACTTTCAACTGATAAAGCAAGCAGCCCAATTAACTTGTATGGTGCGACCAAGCTTGCATCAGATAAACTATTTGTAGCAGGTAACTCCTATTCTGGCGAACATGGCACTAAGTTTTCTGTTGTGCGTTATGGGAACGTGATGGGTTCGCGTGGCTCAGTAATTCCATTCTTTTTGTCTATTAAAGATAGCGGCGTATTACCTATTACCGATGAGCGCATGACCCGTTTTATGATTTCTTTAGAGGATGGGGTTGAACTGGTTTGGCATGCTTTTGAAGACATGGTTGGTGGTGAAATTTACGTTAAAAAAATCCCATCTATGAAAATGACAGATCTGGCTCGTGTGGTTGCACCTGAAGCTAAGCAAGAAGTTATTGGTATTCGCCCTGGTGAAAAACTACATGAACAAATGATTAGTGCTGAAGATGCTTATTATACTTATGAATACCCAGAGCACTTTAAAATTTTACCGACAATTAATAAGTGGGCAACAGATCCAGCGCGTATTAAAGATGGTAAACGTGTACCAGAAGGTTTTGTATATGCAAGTGATAACAATACCGAATGGATGAGTGATGCTGAATTGCAAGCTTGGATTGACGCTAACCGTGAGAAAATAGGAAATATTTAATATGTTTATCTCATATGGCAAGCAAAATATTAATCAGCAAGATATTGATGCTGTTATTCAAGTGCTGCAGTCAGATTTTCTTACACAAGGCCCACAAGTTCCTTTATTTGAAAAAACTGTTGCAGAATATGTTGGAGCAGAATATGCATTGGCGGTGAATAGTGCAACTTCTGCTTTGCATATTTCTTGCTTGGCATTGGGATTGCAAAAAGGAGATGTATTGTGGACATCTCCTATTACTTTTGTGGCTTCTGCGAATTGCGCTCTTTATTGCGGTGCAGACGTCGATTTTGTAGATATTGATCCGCAAACTTATAATTTGTCTGTAGATGCACTACAAAAAAAACTAGTACAGGCTAAATTAGAAAATAAATTACCTAAAATAGTGATACCTGTGCATTTGTGTGGGCAGTCATGCGATATGGAAAAAATTCATGCGCTGTCAAAAGAATATGGATTTCATATTATTGAAGATGCATCTCACGCAATTGGAGGAAAGTATCAGTCAGCCTATGTAGGTGCATGTAAATATTCTGATATTACAATTTTTAGTTTTCATCCAGTCAAGATTGTGACTACTGCTGAAGGTGGGATGGCATTAACCAATAATGCAACCTTGGCACAGAAGATGGACTTGCTTAGAAGTCATGGGGTTACCCGTAATACGGCATTAATGAATAAAGAGACTGAAGGGCCGTGGTATTACCAGCAGGTAGAATTAGGCTTTAATTATCGTATGACAGAGTTACAGGCGGCTTTGGGCGTTTCTCAAATGCATCGATTAACTCAATTTGTAGAAAAACGTCATACAATTTCAAATAAATATAATGAAATTTTGAAAGATTTACCCATTATTTTACCGTACCAGATTCCTGAAAGTTATTCAGGTTTGCACTTATATGTAATTCGTCTGAAGTTGGGTGAACTAAAAGTAGCGCGTAAACAAGTTTTTGAGGCATTACGCGCCAAAGGTATTGGTGTAAATGTTCACTATATTCCTGTGCATACGCAGCCCTACTATGAAAATCTAGGTTTTAAACTGGGAGATTTTCCTGTAGCTGAAGCTTATTATGATTCAGCGATTAGCTTACCAATGTACCCTGATTTGACAGATGATCAGATTCAATATGTGTATGAGTCACTGAAAGAGGTTTTGGTATAACAATGCAGTTGGCTGTGATTCCTGCACGTGGTGGAAGTAAAAGAATACCTCGTAAAAATATAAAGATGTTTCATGGCCAACCTATGATTGCTTGGTCAGTTCAAGCAGCTATAGAGAGTGGTTGTTTTGATGAGGTTTGGGTATCTACAGACGATGAGGAAATTGCGGCAGTTGCGCAAACTTATGGTGCGAAGGTGCCTTTTTTAAGACCTGCACATTTATCTGATGATTTTGCAACCACTGCAGATGTGATGTCACATGCAGTAGAGGAATTTGGCAAGATAAATCAAGTTTTGCCAGATTATATTTGCTGCTTATATGCGACTGCTCCGTTTGTGACAAAAGCAGATTTGGTGCAGGGGCTAGAAAAGATTAAAAATAATAGTAATTTGAATTATGTGTTTAGTGCAACAACTTACCCATTCCCGATTCAACGTGCAATAAAACTGAATACACATGACACAGTAGAAATGTTTTCACCACAATATTTTAATGTCCGCTCTCAAGATTTAGAAGAAGCTTGGCATGATGCGGGGCAGTTCTATTGGGGTACTGCAGAAGCTTGGTTAAATAAAGCTATGATTTTTGCCTCTCAATCTAGTGTTGTAGAGTTACCGCGTTTTAGAGTACAAGATATAGATACACAAGAAGACTGGGACCGCGCTGAATGGTTATTCAAAGCAATACAGCAATGAGAATTGTCTTTCGAGTAGATGCCTCTATTCAAATGGGTACAGGGCATGTAATGCGGTGTTTGACTTTAGCCGATGCTTTAAAGAATCAGGGGGGGGAATGCTATTTTATTTGCCGTGAGCATCCTGGTAATTTAATTGGTCTAATCACCCAGCGAGGCTATCATGTTGATGCATTGCCTTATATGGATTTATCTCAAGAAGATAAGTTGCAAAACCATAATCTTGATCTTGCGCATGCTTCTTGGCTAGGTGCAACACAAAAAGAAGATGTGAGTTTATGTATTCCTATTCTAGAAGCATTAAAGCCAGATTGGTTGATTGTTGATCATTATGCTTTGGATGTACGCTGGGAAAAAGCTTTGCGTCCATATTGCAAACAAGTAATGGTTATTGATGATCTAGCCGACCGAGAACATGACTGTGACTTGCTATTAGATCAGACATTTGGGCGAGATTTAAAGGATTACATAGCACGAGTTCCAGTCTCTTGTGAAATTTTGTGTGGTGCTGAATATGCTTTATTACGTCCTGAGTTTTCTCAGTGGCGTGAGTATAGTCTTGAACGTAGAGAAAACAGCCAACTCAAACATCTGCTGATTAATTTAGGTGGAGTGGATAAAGACAATATTACGACCCAAATACTTATAGCACTTAAGCAGTGTTCTTTACCTTCTGAATTAAAAATTACAGTAGTGATGGGTGGGACTGCTCCATGGATTAAAGAGGTGCGCCAACAAGCTCAAGATATGCCTTGGGCAACCGAAGTCGTGGTGGGTGTAAACAATATGGCTGAATTAATGGCAAAAAGTGATTTAGCGATTGGGGCTGCTGGTTCTACTTCTTGGGAGCGGTGTTGTTTGGGACTTCCTTCTATTATGGTTGTGTTGGCAGAAAACCAAAAAATTATTGCAAGTAAACTTGAAGAAGTAGGAGCAGCTGCACTTTTTGATGTAAAAAGGTTAAGTAGCGTAAGTCTTTTAAGCTCGCAACAAATTTTCCCCCACGTGCTTAAATGCATGAGTATGGCTGCCAGAGAAATTACAGATGGTTGTGGAGCATTACACATTCTGAGACGGCTTAGGAATAAGGGTTAATTATGCATATTAGTTTTTTATGTAGTGATAATAATCATCCAGTTAATGAATATTTAAAAAATTGGATTAACAAGCAACAAGATAAGCATATTATTGAACTTGTTCAAAAAAAGAGCGAGTTATCTGGTGGTGATATTCTTTTTTTAATTTCGTGTTCTGAAATAATTAATGAAGAAGATCGCTCAGCTTATAATACTTGCTTGGTAATACATGCTAGTGATTTACCTTTGGGCAGGGGGTGGAGTCCACATATATGGCAGATTATTGAGGGAAAAGAAGAGCTTACTTTAAGTCTTTTAGAGGCTCAAGATAAGGTTGATAGTGGTAATATTTGGAAAAAAATAAATTTTATTGTACCTAAATACGCCCTATGGGATGAAATAAACAAGCAACTTTTTGATGCAGAAATTAAGCTAATTGATTTTGCAGTAAATAACTTTGGGGAGATTACTCCAGAGCCACAGAATCCTAATATTTCGCCAACATATTACCCACGACGTTTGCCAATTGATAGTCAAATAAATCCTTCTATGAGTATCGAAAGTCAATTTAATAGAATTCGGGTTTGTGATCCAAATAGATTTCCTGCCTTTTTTGAGCTGAATGGTAAAAAATACAAAATAACTTTAGAGAAGATCGATGATGAAGACGATAAAGATTAATGACCGTGTAATAGGTGAAAACTATGCACCTTATATTATTGCTGAACTATCTGCGAACCATAACGGTAGTTTAGAAACAGCATTTAAGATTATACATCAAGCGAAGTTAAATGGTGCGGATGCCATTAAACTACAAACATACACACCTGATACTTTAACATTGAACTCTAATAATGATGATTTTGTAATTAAGGGTACATTGTGGGAAGGGAAAACACTGTATCAATTATATGCTGAGGCATATACTCCTTGGGAGTGGCATAAGCCTTTATTTGATTATGCTCGTGAGTTAGATATTACTATTTTTAGTTCCCCTTTTGATCGAACAGCGGTAGATTTACTGGAAGACCTAAATGCACCTGCATATAAAATTGCGTCTTTTGAAGCAGTAGATTTGCCTTTAATTAAATATGTGGCGGCAACGGGCAAGCCAATGATTATTTCTACAGGTATGGCAGATAAAGAAGAAATAGCAGAAGCAGTACAAGCCGCCTATGATGGTGGCTGTAAAGAGTTAGCGATTTTACATTGTGTGAGTGGCTACCCTGCGCCAGCGGAAGATTATAATTTAAGAACGATTCAGGATATGGCTTCAAGTTTTAATATTCCTGTTGGTTTGTCTGATCATACTTTAGATAATACAACTGCTATTGCCTCGGTCGTATTGGGTGCTTCTATTATAGAAAAGCATTTTACTTTAGATCGTAATGGCGGTGGGCCTGATGATAGTTTTTCATTGGAACCCGAAGGTTTGAAACAATTATGTGTTGGTGCCAAAACAGCATGGCAGGCTTTGGGTCAGGTAGATTATGGTCGTAAATCTAGTGAGCAGGGTAATGCACAATTTAGACGTTCACTTTATTTTGTAAAAGATATGAAAGCGGGTGATGTCATTGATGAAACCTGTATACGCAGCGTACGCCCAGGCTTTGGTTTGGCGCCTAAGTTTTATGATGAAATTTTAGGTAAAACCTTAGTGCAAGATGTAAAGAAAAACACGGCGACACGCTTAGAGCTGCTTAAGTAACAATGCGTATTTTTAAAGATAGCTTTATTTATTTGATTGGGGAGCTTTTTGCGAAAAGTCTCCCCTTTCTGATGTTGCCATATTTAACGCGTAAACTTGGCCCCGATGGTTTTGGGGAGCTATCTTATTATTTGACATGGTTGGCTTTGTTTGGAGTTTTTGTTGGATTAAGTCAAGAAGGGGCAGTTACACGTTATTATTATTTTTATGGAAAAAGAGCATTAAATACAGTAGTTAAAGCAGGATATTTATATAATATCTTTATTTCATTTTTTTTGTTGATTATTTGTTGGTTATTAAAAGCTGAGATTATGGCTTATATAGTACTCGCAACAATGTTTCAGTCATTTATTAATGTTCAGTTGGCATTAAGGCAATGTCAGAAGCAACCTTTAAAGTATATAGTAATTCAAATTATTCTTTCATTAACTAATGTTATATTTACAATTGCTGCATTAGAGCTGTTTTCAAGTGATTTGGTTGCTTATCGAATATTGGCAATAGTATTTGCCAATGGATTAACATTTTTTATTGCGAGTATGATACTAGGAAATTTGTTTTCAACTGAGCATAAGTTAACTAAAAATCGCCTAAAAATGGGGTTAATGTATATTTTCTCTTTTGGGTTACCCTTGATTTTACATCAATCAAGTTTTTTTGTTAAAGGGCAGTTAGATCGTATTTTTATTTATCAACAGTATACAAAAGCAGAGTTAGGTATATACTCAGCAGGGGTGCAAGTTGCTGCTATTTTGCCTGTAATACTGATGGCTTTGAACAAAGCAATGGTGCCTTACTATTATCAAGGTTTGAAAGAAAATAAGTTGACTGTGGTAAAAATTAAAAAATATACACTTCTTTGTCTTCCTTTATCTATAGCTCCTGCTCTGCTTAGTTATATTTTACCTCAAGGTATCTATGAATGGTTTTTGGGTGGGGGATACACAGAGTCCAAATATTATATAATAATATATTTTTTAGGTTATGGTTTGACAATGCCTTATTTAATTATAGTGAACTATTTCTTTTTTTATGGAAAAAGTAAAATAATAGCAAATGCTAGTTTTTTTTCATCTCTTATATATATAATTTTTTTATTTATTTTAAGTGGTATTTCGATAAAACTTGTTCCATTTTCGTTGTTGCTAAGTAATATTTTTTTATTGGTTTTTTTGATGTATAGGATAGATAAGCAATGAGTATTGGTATTGAAAAAACTTTGGTCGGTTATGGAATCGTAAGTTCGTTGCACTTAGCAAATTTTATGGCTTATTGGAGCTTAAATAGTAGCGACTATAGAGAGTGTATAATATTTGTGGAAAAATATTGGGATAAAATAATAGTTGATGATAAGTATTTAAAATATTGCAAAAGCCAAGGGATAAAAGTTTTTGTTTGCTTAGATGATAAAAAAAGTATTTTAAAAGGTGAGAAAATTATTGATTTGGTTTTTATTAAAGATATTGGATATAAAGCTACAATCAATAGTATGTTAGATTGTAATTTTAATAAAGTAATTGTGGTTGATGAGGGGGTTTCAAGTTATACCTCATATTCGCATATGAAGAGAGCTGTTGAAAGAGAAAAAGGTGTAAAATTAAATCATTATAAATATTTTTTTAAAAAAATAATATCATCTTTTCTATGCTTCTTTTTTCGTAATTCATTCGAGAAAAAGCGGATGTTTATAAGTGGTTTGGAGATAAACCCTTTATATAAAAAAGGTCTTCTAAAGTATTTTTCAAATATGAATTCTGAAGAGGAGGTTTTAAATTTAAATAATGTGGTTTTGTATTGTTCCCAGCCTTATGTTGAGTTAGGTATTTGTGAGCTAAATGATTATTTATCGAATTTGAAGAAATTAAAAAATAATATAGAAAAAAAGGGTTTAAAGCTTTTAATTAAGCCTCATCCAGTGGAAAAGGAAATAGATTATAAAGCCATGGGTTTTAATCTATTAGATTATAATGGGATGATAGAAGAATATGTATATATAAATAGAGTGGGAAGTGTTATTTCTAATAATTCGACATCATCTTTATTGTTGCCTGCAATATATGGAGTAGAGAGCTTCATATTTAATTGGGATGATATAGATTCTTTAGGTGGTGATGCTGAAAAACTATTTAAGAGATATTGTAAGAAATATACCAGTATTAGTTTAGAATGAATATGTTAAATGAGGTCAAGTAGATGAATTCAAAGCTTTCTGTAATATTGCCTGTAAATCGTGATGATGGTTATTTAGATGCGGCAATTGATAGTATTTTAAATCAAACTTTCAAGGATTTTGAGTTATTAATAATTGCTAATAATTGTACTGATGAACTTTGGTCTAAAATTGAAAATATTAAAGAATCAGATATTCGGGTAAAATCTTTTAGACTAGATTTAGGAGGTTTGACTTTTGCATTAAATTACGGATTAAATATTGCAAAGGGTGAATATATAGCAAGAATGGATGCTGATGATATTTCTTTGCCTCAAAGATTAGAGAAACAAGTAGATTTTTTAGATAAAAATATTTCAGTAGTTGTTTTGGGAACACAAATTAAATATATTGATGAGAATAATATTTGTAAAGATATTCTTGCTAGTAATTTGCCATCTGATTTTAACCAATTAAGAAAATTATCATATTTTAAATGTCCTATCTATCATCCAACAGTCATGTTTAGGAGAACTATGATTTTACAAATTGGAGGATATAAGTATGGATTCTATGGTGAAGATTATGAACTTTGGTTAAGATGTATTCATCAAGGTTATAGAATTTCAAATTTACAAGATGTTTTATTAAAATATAGAGTTCATTCCTCTCAAGTTAGTGCAACTTCAAGTAATAAAAATATTTATATATCAAAAATGCTTGGTATATTTCAAGAATTTTATGGTGATAAGTGGTATTTTATCGGGAAAATTGTGCAATTAAAAATTTTTCAAAATATTATAATGAGAACTTCAAATCTTAGAAAAAGTTTATTTAAAAAATAATATATTTTTGGCAGCTAACAAGGAGTGAAAATATGAAGATTAAGGTTATTAATTATATAGATATTTCTATTATGTTAATTTTAATGGCTATTCCATTTTCATATTTTATTTTTCTGGGATTTAGGGTTTTTCCATTTCTTGTTTTATTGGGATACTTTTTTATTCTACTAAATCTTAAAAAAGTTGCAATAAATTATAATTTTATATTTTATATTTTTATGGTTTTTATTGTATTTGCTATGTGTTTTTATACACAAGACTTTTTTTCATTTTTTTCTATATTATTTTTTTTCTTAATAGCTTATTGGCCTCTATTTGTAGAAAAAAACAAAATTAATTTTAGCAGTTTTAGTAGGTTTGTTCATTTATATATTTTTTTTGGTGCCCTAATGGGGGGTGGGGTAATAATACAATATTTTTTATATACTAATTGGGGGTTGGTAATTGGGAATGTCGGAGAATTTTCTGAGCGTATAGGTTTTGGTTTTATATGGACAGACTATAGTTTTTTATCTTTATATTTTACGTCTATTATTCCATTAGTTGGATATCTTAAGAATACTGGTAATCTATTTAAAGTTTTATATATTTTATTTTTTTTGATGGTTTCATTGATTACTACTGCTAGAACAGGATTTTATGCTTTTGTTGTTTTTTTTATATTGGTATCTATTTTTATACTTTTTAATAAAATTATTTTAAGTGGTAGGTTTAGTAAAAAAAATATAATAATAGGTTTTGTGTCAATTTTCCCTTTATCTTTATTTTTATTTAATTTTTATACAATAAATAAGGATTCGAGAATTTTTAGCCTTGATTCAAGTGGTAGAATTAATGACTATATTGTCGCCCTTGACTTTTTTAAAGCTAATATGTGGCTTGGATCTTTTTATAGTAATGAAATTTATAGGGATAATGTTACCTTAGTACCACATAATTTGTTTATTTATAATCTGGTTTTAGGAGGGGTGGTATTTTTTTGTGTTTTTTTACTTTGGCTTATTAGTATTTTAGCTCATTTCCTTCCTTTAAGAAGTAACTATATTATCTACTCTTTAATTATTTGTTTAATTGGTTTTCAATTTGTTCCTGCTGTTTTTACTGCTTATTTCTTTGCTTTTCTAATATCATTAGGGTTTTATGAGTTGCGTTTGAAAAAAATATTTAATAGTGAGATTAAGATATGAAAATTTTATATCTTATTACAGGTCTTGGTGGCGGTGGAGCAGAAAAAGTTGTTGTCGACTTGGCCGATCAAATGATTAAACAAGGGCATACTGTAAAAATTTCTTTCTTACAAGGAGATACTGTTGTACGGCCAAAAAACCAATCAATAGAGCTTATTTATTTAGGTCTTGAATCTTTAACACAGTTTACACTTGCTTATCAAAAATATAAAAAATTAATAAATGATTTTAAGCCAGACGTCGTACATGCTCATATGGTACATGCCAATATTTTTGCACGTCTTTGCCGTTTTTTTGCGAAAACTCCACGTCTTATATGTACTGCACACAGCAATAATGAGGGTGGACGTTTGAGAATGTGCGCTTATCGCTTAACACATAATTTAGCGGATATAACAACGAACGTTAGTCAGGCAGCCAGTCAAAATTTTGAGAATTTAGGTGCTGTACCTCAAGGTGGAATTTTAACCACTTATAACGGTATAGATTTAAATTATTTCAATAAATGCAAATATGAGTTCGATGAGATTAGATCAAACTTAGGTGTTGATGCTTCTACCACTATTTTTCTTGCAGTTGGTCGTTTTCATGCAGCGAAAGATTATCCCAATTTATTAAAAGCATTTTCTATTTATCTTCAGCATCAAGAAAAAGTTGATAATTTAAAACTATATATAGCAGGTGATGGCGATGAGCAAGCTAGATTGGAATTAAAAGCTTTAATAAAAAAATATAATTTAAACAATAATGTTAATCTACTAGGTAGAAGAGAGGATATTCCTGCTCTAATGTCAAGCGCTAATTTTTTTGTATTATCTTCATCTTACGAAGGCTTTGGTCTAGTAATTGCTGAAGCTATGGCGTGTGAATGTTTTGTCATCGCTACAGATTGTGGAGGTAGTAAGGAAATCATGGGAGATACAGGAATTTTAGCCCCTCCTCAAAATAGTGAAGCTTTAGCTCAAGCATTAAAACAAGCGGTTGAAAAAACATCTTTGGAGATACAAGAAAATAACTTAAAAGCACGTCGACGTGTGGAAGAATTGTTTTCTTTAGAAAAGTCTGTTCAAAATTGGTTAAAATTGTATGAGCAAAATTAAAACGATCGTAATGATTGGCACTACAGCTGCATGTTTTTACGGTTTTAGGTCAGAGCTTATAAAGAACTTAAACTTAAAAAATATTACTGTTTATGCATTTACTACGGATAATGATGCATTAGAACTAGAAAAAATTAGTGTGTTAGGCGCGATTCCTATCTCTTACCAGCTTAATCGAGGTGGTTTAAACCCTTTAGCAGATATGCTCGCAACTTATAAATTGGCACAACAAATCAAACAATTAAAGCCTGACTTAGTTTTTTCATATTTTGCTAAACCTGTCATATTCGGTACGCTCGCTGCAAAAATTGCAAAAGTTCCAAAAATTATAGGTATGCTTGAAGGATTAGGCTACACATTTACAGATCAACCGAATGGTTTAAGCTCAAAAACTAAACTCATTAAAGCAATTCAAGTTTTTTTATATAAACTTGCGCTACCAAAGTTAGATCAGCTAATTTTACTCAATCATGACGATAAAACCGACCTGCTTATAAATAATGATATAGAAGTCAAAGAAACATATATTTTAGGTGGTATCGGTCTAGATTTAAATCAGTATAAATATTCACCTGTGACAAAAGATTTACCAATACAATTTTTGTTCATTGGCCGACTTCTAAAAGAAAAAGGAATACATGATTTTATTGCTGCTGCCCAGATTGTAAAAGAGAAATTTCCTCAAACAACATTCACTGTACTAGGTGGAATTGATGAAGCAAATTTAGGTGCTTTAACACAAGGTGAATTGACTCAATATATTGACCAAAACGTAATTGATTATCCTGGTCATGTTGAGAATATTGCTGAGTGGATTAAACAGTCTCATGTGTTTGTGCTGCCATCATATCGCGAAGGCGTCCCGAGAAGCACACAAGAAGCAATGGCAATAGGACGTCCAGTCATTACAACAGATGTCCCTGGTTGCCGAGATACAGTCATAGACGGTGTAAATGGTTTTTTAGTGCCTAAATGGAACCCACTGGCATTGGCAGAAAAAATGATTTATTTCATTGAGCACCCAGAGCAAGTTCGTATGATGGGCGATCAAAGCCATAGAATTGCGATTGAGAAGTTTGATGCAGAAAAAGTAAACCAGCGCTTATTAGAAATATTGGGAATTTAAAAATATGAAGGTCTTACTTACAGGCAGTAACGGTTTCTTAGGTCAATACTTATCACAATTCTTGGCTGAAAAAGGCAATTCTGTTTTAGCGCATACCCGTAAAGCCCAAACTTTTGACCATCCAAATATTCGCAATATCAATTTTGATCTGAATGATAATTTAGACAACATTGATCTGAATCAAATTGAAGTTATTATTCACTGTGCAGGTCGTGCACATGTCATGAATGAAACTGCAGAATCACCACTTGAAGCATATCGCCAAACCAATGTACAAGGCACATTAAACCTTGCACAAAAAGCAGTACAAAGTGGCGTCAAACGCTTTATTTACTTAAGCAGCATTAAAGTCAATGGCGAACAAACCACCACGCAAGCCTTTCATCCTAATGATGATGTCCACACAGATGACCCGTATGGCCTATCTAAATATGAAGCAGAACAAGCCTTACTTGCGCTCTCTCAACGTTCAGGTTTAGAAGTTGTTATTATTCGTCCAGTCCTCATTTATGGACCTAATGTAAAAGCCAACTTTAAAAGTATGGTGAACTTGGCAAGTAAAAAACTTCCTTTACCCATAGGTTGCTTAGACAATAAACGCAGTATGGTGAGTGTGTATAACTTGGCTGACCTGATTTATACTTGTATGACTCACCCAAATGCCAACCGTGAAGTATTTTTAGCCAGTGATCAGGATGACATTTCAGTCAAACAACTATTTGCTAAATTAGCAAAATATCAAAATAATCAATTGCTAATGCTACCAGTACCAAAAAGCTTGATCAGTTTTCTGGCAAGCTTGGTTGGGAAAAAAGCAGTGGCTTCACGTTTATGTTCAGAACTGTTAGTAGATACCACTAAAAATACACATCTTTTAGGTTGGAGAGCACCGTATAATGTCGATACAAGCCTAGAAAAAATGTTTAACACAGCGCATCAAAACTGAGCCTAGTCACAAATATGTCCATGCTATCCCTTTTTATTTTCTTTTTACTTGCGTTTGCGATGACCTATTTTATGCGCGCCTACGCCCTCAAGAAAAATATAATAGACAACCCCAATGAACGTAGCTCCCACAGTGTACCTACGCCACGTGGAGGTGGTGTTGCGGTGGTGTGTAGCTACTTATTGGCACTGGCGGTGTTAATCTATAGCCAACAATTGACACTACATATTGGCTTAACTCTTATGGCAGCGGGTTTTGTCATTGCTTTACTTGGTTTTTTAGATGACCATGGACATATTAATTCCATGCTGCGTTTAGCCATACATTTCTTGCTGGCCATTGGCGTGGTCATCAGCTTGGGTGGCTTTAGCGATGTTACAGCTTTTAATGGTCTGCAACTTGGCTTTATCGCCAATATCATTGCAGTATTATTTTTGGTGTGGTTGCTCAATCTATACAACTTTATGGATGGCATTAACGGCATTGCTAGTGTCGAAGCCATTACCACTGTCGTTAGCATGGCCATATTGTATTATGTACTGAATACTACATTAAACTCAGACATACTTTGGTTATTGGCAGCCTGTGTATTTGGCTTTTTACTGTGGAACTTTCCCAAGGCTAAAATTTTCATGGGCGATGCCTGTAGCGGATTTCTCGGCCTCACTTTGGGTATTTTGGCGCTCATCGCCCTCAAAGAAAACTTGGCACTGTTTTGTGCGTGGATCATTTGCTTAGGTGTGTTTGTGGTCGATGCGACTTATACCTTAATAAAACGCGTATTGAGCGGCTATAAAATGTATGATGCACATCGAAGCCATAGCTATCAAATTTTATCACGTAAATGCGGGAGTCATACCCCCGTGACGTTGGCAGTTGCCGCAATTAATCTATTGTGGTTATTTCCTATCGCTTATATGACGGTTACACAAGCATGGGCGTACCCTGAACTGGCAGTACTGATTGCCTATATACCATTGTTAATTGTGGCTATAAAATTCAAGGCAGGTCATCCAGATGCTTAAACCCAGCTTGTTAATTTTAGGTGCAGGTGGATACGGTTTGGCTGTTGCAGAAGCTGCAGAACTTAGCGGACAATGGCAAGAGATTATGTTTGCCGATGACCGTTGGCCTGAAACACAGCATGTAGATAGCTATAATATTGTGACAAATATTGCCAGTTTAAATCAGCTGGAGATTACGCATCTTCAAGCGATTGTGGCTGTAGGCAATAATGCCTTACGTCAACAATGGCAACAGACCTTGCGAGCCTTGGGTATAGAATTGACATCGGTTATTCATCCTAAAACAGTTGTGAGTCCAACAGCTGACATCGGTCTAGGGGTGAGTGTGATGGCAGGGTGTGTAATTAGTCGTAAAACTGTGATCAACGATGGTGTAATTTTAAATATTGGTACATTATTAGATCATGATGTGGTCATTGAGCAATTTGCCCATTTAAGCGTGGGGGTAAAAGTCGCAGGTGGTCAAACTATCGCCGCACATTCATTTTTAGAGGTTGGAACCTGTATTCTGCATTAAAGTAATACGGTGTTTTAAAATTCAAATATTAATAATTGTATATTTATGAAATCCATTATCGAACCTGCTGTAGAATCCCCCCGCTTAGTCAAACTTGCATTTTTAATGGTGCTGGACTTTTGTGTATTTCCTGTCTTGCTATGGCTATGTTATGCCATCCGCCAGTTTGATTTAGGCGCAGAAGTGGTGCCCAACTTAGCTTTTGGTTCGGTATGGGCAAGTGTGATTGCCGTTGTATCGCTGTTTATTTTTGGGGTATATCGCTTTATTGTGCGCACTTACAGCGAACTGTTTATGGTCAAATTGGGGTTGGGCACTGCTTTGACTGTGGCAGGGTTGTATGCGCTGGCTTACTTTACCGATGCCTTTATTCCCACTTCTATTCCGCTTATGTTCGGATTTCTCATGTTCGCATGGGTTTGGTTTAGCCGCGGTTTTATTCGCTTTATCGTGCGTTCTTATTTACAAGCCGATGTACAAAAAAAACGTGTGGCGATTTATGGTGCAGGCAATGCAGGACAGCAAATTGCAGCAGCACTCTACAATTCCGATGAACACTTACCCGTGTTGTTTATTGATGATGATCCCTCACTCACTGGGCAGCAGTTGGGCCGTTTAAAAGTCTATGATGCAAAAACAGCATTAAAAGTCATGCCAAAAAAGCATATTGATGAAATTTTGATTGCGTTGCCTTCGGTCGGACGTATGCGTAAAAGCGAAATCGTCAAATTTTTAGAACCTGCACATATTAAAATTACCGAAATTCCAGGACTGACCAAACTGGTCGATGGTGAAATTCGCGTATCGGATATTCAGGAAGTCGATATTATTGACTTGCTCGGGCGTGACCCTGTGCCGCCAGTGCCCGAACTGTTGGCTAAAAATATTCAAGACAAAATGGTCTTGGTCACAGGCGCGGGGGGGTCCATTGGTTCTGAACTGTGTCGCCAAATTGTCAAAAACAAACCCAAAGCCTTGGTGATTTATGAACTGACCGAATTTGCGTTGTATAGCATTGACAAAGAATTACGCTTAAATAGCGATGTCACGATTATCCCGATTTTAGGTTCAGTGTTGGATCAGGCCAAACTAGAGCGAGTGATGGAGCAGTATAGGGTTCAAACTGTGTACCATGCGGCTGCTTACAAACACGTACCCTTGGTAGAATGTAACCCTTTGGCAGGTTTGAAAAACAACGCGATTGGTACGGCATTTAGCTTAAATGCAGCGGTCAAAACAGCTGTAGAAACCTTTGTGCTCATTTCTACCGATAAAGCCGTGCGCCCCACCAATGTCATGGGGGCGTCTAAACGTATGGCAGAATTGTATTGCCAGGCCATGGCAGAAGCGCAAGATCAGACCCAAATTAGCATTGTCCGCTTTGGGAATGTTTTGGGTTCATCGGGTTCGGTGGTGCCGTTGTTTAAACAGCAAATTGCCAAAGGTGGGCCAATTACGGTGACTCATCCTGAAGTAACCCGTTACTTTATGACCATTCCAGAAGCCTCGCAATTGGTGATTCAGGCGGGTGCTTTGGGTCAGGGGGGCGATGTATTCCTGCTGGATATGGGGGAGCCTGTACGCATTCAGGACTTGGCCCGTCAAATGATTGCACTGAGTGGTTTAAAAGTACGAGAAACAGGCAGTCAGGAAGGGGATATTGAAATTCAATATTCAGGCTTACGCCCAGGCGAAAAACTTTACGAAGAATTGTTGATTGATGCCGATAATACCGAAGTGACCCAGCACAGTCGTATTTTGCGTTCTTATGAAAAAATGTATCCGTTGGATGAATTGCTGATGGTGTTTGAGCGTATGCATGACTTAACCGCAATTCAAAGCGATATCGACTGGGCTTTGGCGCAGCTTGAACACTATGTGGATGGCTATCAACGTGGTAAAGAAGTCAAAGTAAATTAAAATATCGAGATCAGGTTAAGACATATGATTAAAAAAGCCATTTTACCCGTTGCTGGTTTAGGCACCCGCTTTTTACCTGCCAGTAAATCTATCCCTAAAGAAATGGTGATTGTGGTCGATCGTCCTGCGATTGAATATGTAGTACGCGAGGCAGTTTCAGCAGGGATTGAGCAAATTATTTTGGTGACCCATTCCTCAAAAGCCTCCATTGAAAACTACTTTGACCGTAACTTTGAGTTAGAAACAACATTAGCACAAAAACAAAAACTGGATTTGCTTAAAGACATTACCGAAATTTTACCTGCGCATGTCAGTGTGGTGAGTGTACGTCAGCCACAACCTTTAGGCTTAGGGCATGCGGTTTTATGTGCTAAATCTGTAGTGGGTAATGACGCCTTTGCAGTGCTGTTACCCGATGTATTGGTTAAAGATGATGCGGCACAAAATGACTTGGCACGCATGATTCAGCGTTTTGAGCAAAGCCATGCCGCACAGATTATGGTCGAAGCAGTGCCAGAGCATTTGGTCGATCAATACGGTATTGTCGATGTAGCCACAGCACCTGCTGAAGGTGAAAGTACAGTGATGCAGGGTATTGTCGAAAAACCTGCAGTAGGCATGGCACCTTCTAATTTATCGGTAGTGGGGCGTTATGTCTTGCCTGCAGAAATTATGACTTTGCTGGAAAATACCCCTAAAGGGGCAGGCAATGAAATTCAATTGACCGATGCGATTGCCATGTTGCAGCAAAATAGTGTGGTGGAAGCTTACCGTATGCAAGGTCAGACTTTTGACTGTGGCAGCAAATTGGGTTACTTAAAAGCAGTGTTGCATTATGGGGTGGATCATCCAAAATTAGGCGATGATTTTAAAGCCTTGATTCAAGAGTTAAAGATTGAATCTTAAAGGTGATTAAGGGTGGAAAGATTAAGAAATCTCTCCTAGCCTTCCTTCTTACGCAAGAATCTAAAGCAGTGCTTAAACTCTTGCTCAGGGAGGAACATCCATTATAAAGCTTTTGCTAGTGCGAACTTCCCCCTTTGAAAAAGGGGGATTGAGGGGGATTAAAAAACCTGAAAAGTTATTCATATATGATGTAGGAAAGGATGAAATGTAAAAATCCCTCCTAACCTCCCTTCTTACGCAAGAATTTAAAGCAGTGCTTAAACTCTTGCTCAGGGAGGAACCCACGTGAAATAAACAGCATCAACCAATACACAGGAACACATTTTGAAAGTCGCAGTCTTTGGAAAAACCCTCTATGCAGGCGTGATGTCTGCACTCTTGGCAGAATGTGGGCATCACGTCTATTGGTGCGATATCTTTCAGGATGCTGCCCATCCATTGGAACAGCAACATCTGAGCTTTCAAGATCAAGCCTTGAGTCTGTTATTACAACAACAACGCAGCAAAGGCTTTTTACACTATTGTGATTTTGCTGCATTGCCTTTAGATGTGGATGTGTATCTACTCAGTTTGAACCCAACTGAAGAAGCCCACGCCTTAACCGTTTTGGGACAGTTGCAACAACGTCCGATTATTCACCCTAAATTGATGATCAATGCCTCGACTTTGGGTTTAAATGGCACACAGCGCCTGCAAAAAATCTTGCCACAAGATGACTGGATGTATTTACCCGACATGATTCAAGAGGGCAATGCCATTCAAAGTATGACCCGCGCACAGCAACTCACGGTGGGTTGTGAAAATGAACGTGCGCAAGTCAAACTCAAAGAATTACTCCGTCCTTTATTTCCACGTGCACAGCAATACCTGTTTATGCCCGTGTTGGATGCAGAATTTACCAAACTGAGTATTTCAGGCATGTTGGCAACCCGTATCAGTTATATCAATGACTTGGCGGTGGTGGCAGAAAAACTGGGGATTGATATTGAGCATGTGCGGCAGGGTATGGCGGCAGATAGCCGTATTGGTGCATCGTATATGTATCCTGGTGCGGGGTTTGGTGGTGAAAACTTTAGCCATGATATTCAGACTCTGGCCAGTACCGTATCCACCACAGGGGTAAAAAGTCAGCTGTTGGCACAGGTTTGGGATATTAACGAACAACAAAAAGAACTCTTGTTTAGAAAGCTATGGAATTATTATCAGGGCGATTTAAACGGCAAAACTGTGGCCATTTGGGGCGCAGCCTTTAAAGAAAATACCGCACGGGTGCAACATTCCCCCATTCATGTGATGTTACCTGCGTTGTGGGCGCAGGGTGTGACGGTCAAATTGCATGACCCACAAGCCTTGCCTGAAATTGTGGCACAGTATGGTCAGCGCGATGATCTGATTTTATGTGCAGACCAATACCAAGCCGTCGAAGGCGCCTCGGCATTATGTGTGCTGACCGCGTGGAAACAGTACTGGAGTTTGGATTATCCAACTTTGTTGCAGCAGATGCAGCATCCGCTGATTTTGGATGGTCGTAATATTTATGATCCTGAGTTTGTGAAGGCACAAGGTTTTGCTTATATGGGAGTCGGTCGCTAATGATGGGTACCACAACATCACAGGCAAATAATCAGCCACAGCAAACCGCCTTGCAGCAATTACAACAATTGCAACAACAGTTTCAGCAGCTGCATTTAAATCAGCTGTTTGCTCAAGATCCACAGCGTTTTCAGCGTTTCTCGGTAGCTTTGGATAGTGTGCTGTTTGATTATAGCAAGCATCGGATTGATGCCAACGTGTTGCAGACCCTGGTTCAGTTTGCACAACAGAGTCAGCTTGCTGAGTGGATTGGACGTTTATTTTCAACGGCAACGGGCTCAGAGAAAATCAACTATACCGAACAGCGCGATGCGATGCATTGGGCCTTGCGTTTGCCTGCGACCAGTACAGCAGCATGCGCTTCCGAACAGGGCGATGCCTACGCTGCATTGACTGAGCAAGTCCATACCCAGCTTGAGCGTATGTATGCCTTGGTGGAAAAAATTCATGCAGGCCAATACCGTGGTGCCACGGGTGAAGTGATTCAGGATGTGGTTAATATTGGTGTGGGTGGCTCAGATTTAGGCCCGTTGATGGTGACCCAAGCCTTATCTGATTTTAAAGTGGCGACAGAAAAACCACTGAATGTACATTTTGTGTCCACCATGGATGGCAGCCAGTTATCTGAATTGCTGCATCGTCTGCGTCCTGAAACTACTTTATTTATTATTTCGTCCAAGTCTTTTGGCACCATTGATACCTTATCCAATGCACAAACGGTGAAACAATGGCTAGAAAAGGCCTTGGGCACACACACGCAAATTCTGAAACATCACTTTATTGGGGTATCCACCAAAGCCGATAAAATGACCGCTTGGGGCATTTGTCCTGAAAATCAGCTCTTGCTTTGGGATTGGGTGGGTGGTCGCTATTCGTTATGGTCGTGTATTGGCTTACCGATTGCCCTGACCATTGGCGTTGCGGGTTTTCAGCGGTTTTTAGCAGGTGCACATGCGGTTGATCAGCATTTTCAAACTGCTGCATTTGATCAGAACATCCCAGTGCTGATGGGCTTGCTGGGGGTGTGGAATAATAATTTCCTGAATATTCAGACTCATGCGGTCTTGCCTTATGATGGACGTTTAAAATACTTCGCTTCGTATTTACAGCAATTAGAAATGGAATCCAATGGCAAGTCGATTCAGCGTAATGGCGAGGCGGTTAGCTTGGATACTTGCCCGATTGTTTGGGGGGAGGTTGGTCCGAATGCACAGCATGCGTTCTATCAATTGTTGCATCAAGGGACGCATGCGGTTAGCTGCGATTTTATTGCCCCTGTGCAGCGTTATAATGCCAATCAATTTACTTATGCCGAAAATGCCGAGGCTTTGGTGGAGCAGCATCATTTAGCCTTGTCCAATTGCTTGGCGCAGTCGCGGCTTTTGGCCTTTGGCAATCAGGCTTTAGATCAGCAGGAATTAGATGGCTTAGCGGCGTATAAGCAGTACAGTGGTAATCAGCCAAGTAGCAGTATTTTATTGCAAGAACTCAATCCGTATAGTTTGGGCATGTTGATTGCTTTGTATGAACACAAAGTCTTTGTACAATCGGTGCTGTGGAATATCAATCCCTTTGACCAATGGGGCGTAGAAAAAGGCAAGGAAATTGCCAATCAGCTCTTGCCGATTTTAAATGGGCAGCAACAGGATTTATCTGCACTCGATGCATCGACTCAAGGTTTATTAAAAATTTTATTAGGAAAAATAGATGGCTAATATTTTAGTCACAGGCGGTGCGGGCTATATCGGTTCACATACCTGTGTCGAGTTGCTGAATGCAGGGCACAGCGTGGTGGTGCTAGATAATTTATCCAATAGCTCGGCAGAATCATTGGCGCGGGTGCAGCAACTGACGGGCAAAACCTTGCAATTTATTCAGGGTGATATTCGTGATGCTGCTGCTTTGGATGCTGTGTTTGAGGAACATCAAATTGATGCGGTGATTCATTTTGCAGGACTTAAAGCAGTGGGAGAAAGCCAACAAATTCCACTGAGCTATTTTGATAATAATATTGCAGGTTCAATCAGTCTGATTCAGGCGATGCAACGCGCTAATGTATTTAAACTGGTGTTTAGCTCATCCGCCACGGTATATGATGAAGCCAATATTTCACCACTGAATGAAGATATGCCAACAGGAATGCCAAGCAATAACTATGGCTATACCAAACTGATTGTGGAACAGCTTTTACAAAAAGCAGCCCTTGCCGATGCACGTTGGTCGATTGCGCTATTGCGTTATTTTAACCCTGTGGGGGCACATAAAAGTGGTTGCATTGGCGAAGACCCACAAGGTATTCCAAATAATTTAATGCCTTATGTCACCCAAGTGGCGGTGGGACGTCGTGAAAAGTTGTCGATTTTTGGGCAGGATTATGCCACGCCAGATGGTACAGGGGTGCGCGATTATATTCATGTGGTCGATTTGGCCAATGCGCATTTATGTGCCTTGAATAACCGTTTGACTGCACAGGGTTGCCGTGCTTGGAATATTGGTACGGGTAATGGTATTTCGGTGCTGCAAGTGAAGAATACTTTTGAACAGGTCAATGGTGTGCAGATTCCATTTGAGTTTGCACCACGTCGTGAAGGCGATGTGGCAACCTCTTTTGCAGATAATAGCCGCGCCGTGCAAGAACTGGGTTGGACTCCACAATATGGCTTAGAAGATATGTTAGCCGATAGTTGGAACTGGCAAAAGCAGAATCCGAATGGTTATCGTTAAGATGAATGATTCCAGCTATACACTCAGCCACAAAGTTTAGGGCATAAAAACGGGAGTCAGTTTTGACTGTTCCTTAAAATGTATTCAAACATACTCAAGGACTAATTCGCACTCTGTTAATGTCTTGTTGCCAAGCGTGT